>NZ_MDGW01000585.1:0-17308 GCF_001712525.1 Shigella sp. FC1661 | reverse complement strand
CACCCCGTCAGTAGCTGAACAGGAGGGACAGCTGATAGAAACAGAAGCCACTGGAGCACCTCAAAAACACCATCATACACTAAATCAGTAAGTTGGCAGCATCACCCAAAAGCGCGCCAATAAATCAACGCTGGCCCGGCTGGCGCAAATTTCGATTCCGGCAGTCAGTAATATTTTGCAGGAACTGGAAAGCGAAAAACGGGTGGTGAATATTGACGATGAAAGCCAGACGCGCGGGCATAGTAGCGGTACATGGCTGATTGCGCCGGAAGGTGACTGGACGCTGTGCCTGAACGTGACGCCCACCAGTATTGAGTGTCAGGTTGCTAATGCTTGTTTAAGTCCGAAAGGTGAATTTGAGTATTTACAGATTGATGCACCGACGCCGCAGGCGCTGCTGTCCGAAATCGAAAAATGCTGGCATCGCCACCGTAAATTGTGGCCGGACCGCACCATCAATCTGGCGCTGGCAATCCACGGTCAGGTTGATCCGGTGACCGGCGTGTCGCAAACCATGCCGCAAGCGCCGTGGACAACGCCGGTTGAGGTGAAGTATCTGCTGGAAGAGAAGCTGGGCATTCGGGTGATGGTCGATAATGACTGCGTGATGCTGGCGCTGGCGGAGAAATGGCAAAATAATTCGCAGGAACGGGATTTCTGCGTGATCAACGTTGATTACGGCATTGGCTCGTCGTTCGTGATTAACGAGCAAATTTATCGCGGCAGTTTGTATGGTAGCGGACAAATTGGTCACACCATCGTTAATCCGGATGGCGTCGTCTGCGACTGTGGACGTTACGGCTGCCTGGAAACCGTCGCCTCGTTAAGTGCATTAAAAAAACAGGCGCGGGTATGGCTAAAATCACAACCGGTTAATACTCAGCTTGATCCTGAAAAACTGACAACCGCGCAGTTAATCGCTGCCTGGCAGAGTGGAGAACCGTGGATCACCAGCTGGGTTGATCGCTCTGCCAATGCCATTGGTTTGAGTCTGTATAACTTCCTCAACATCCTCAATATTAATCAGATTTGGTTGTACGGTCGCAGTTGTGCCTTTGGTGAGAACTGGCTTAATACTATTATTCGCCAGACAGGATTTAACCCGTTCGACCGCGACGAAGGACCGAGCGTGAAAGCGACGCAAATTGGCTTCGGGCAATTAAGCCGCGCACAACAGGTGCTGGGAATTGGCTATTTGTATGTTGAGGCGCAGTTACGACAGATTTGATGGCGCGATAACGTAGAAAGGCTTCCCGAAGGAAGCCTTTTTTCAACAGATTAACCGTTTCGCTTATGCGTAAACCGGGTAACGTGCGCAGATGTCGAGAACTTTACCTTTGATGCGCTCGATAACGGCTTCATCATTGATGCTGTCCAGCACGTCACACATCCAGCCAGCCAGTTCTTTCGCTTCTGCTTCTTTGAAGCCGCGACGCGTAATTGCCGGAGTACCCACGCGAATACCGGAGGTCACAAACGGGCTCTTCGGATCGTTCGGTACGCTGTTTTTGTTGACGGTGATGTTAGCACGTCCCAGAGCGGCGTCTGCTTCTTTACCGGTCAGGTTTTTATCAACCAGATCAACCAGGAACAGGTGGTTATCAGTGCCGCCGGAAACCACTTTGTAGCCGCGCTCGAGGAACACTTCTACCATCGCTTTAGCGTTTTTCGCGACCTGCTGCTGGTAAGTTTTGAACTCAGGCTCCATCGCTTCTTTCAGAGCAACCGCTTTACCGGCGATTACGTGCATCAACGGACCGCCCTGACCACCAGGGAAAACGGCAGAGTTCAGTTTTTTGTACAGCTCTTCGCTACCACCTTTCGCCAGGATCAGGCCGCCGCGCGGACCCGCCAGGGTTTTGTGAGTGGTGGTAGTAACAACGTGAGCATGAGGAACCGGGTTCGGGTAGACGCCAGCAGCAACCAGGCCCGCAACGTGCGCCATATCAACGAACAGGTAAGCACCGATGCTGTCAGCGATTTCACGCATTTTCGCCCAGTCCACCACGCCGGAATATGCAGAGAAACCACCGATAATCATTTTCGGCTTGTGTTCTTTGGCTTGTTTTTCCAGATCGGCGTAGTCGATATGACCGGTAGCATCGATACCGTAAGGAACGATGTTGTACAGTTTACCGGAGAAGTTAACCGGAGAACCGTGAGTCAGGTGACCGCCATGCGCCAGGTTCATACCCAGAACGGTATCACCTGGTTCCAGCAGCGCGGTGTAGACCGCAAAGTTAGCCTGGGAGCCGGAGTGCGGCTGGACGTTAGCGTAGTCAGCGCCGAACAGTTCTTTCGCACGATCGATCGCCAGTTGTTCAACGATATCAACATACTCGCAACCGCCGTAGTAGCGTTTGCCCGGATAACCTTCAGCATATTTGTTGGTCAGCTGAGAACCCTGCGCCTGCATTACGCGCGGGCTGGTGTAGTTTTCGGAGGCGATCAGTTCGATGTGCTCTTCCTGACGTACTTTTTCCTGCTCCATAGCCTGCCACAGTTCGGCATCATAATCGGCAATGTTCATTTCACGCTTTAACATCCGCATCTCCTGACTCAGCTAACAATAAAATTTTTGGCCTTTATAGGCGGTCCTGTTGGACAACGGCGAACAGTATAACCGAATCATTGTGCGATAACAGGTCTTGACAAAGGAATTTACGCAAACGATTACCTTCAGGCTACGCAAGGCTTTGGAGAATAAAGAGCTTGCAACCGGAAACGGATTTCTTTTCAGGTTTGTGATGCAAATTTTTCACTTCATCACATTCTTTCTGAAAAACACCAAAGAACCATTTACATTGCAGGGCTATTTTTTATAAGATGCATTTGAGATACATCAATTAAGATGCAAAAAAAGGAAGACCATATGCTTGACGCTCAAACCATCGCTACAGTAAAAGCCACCATCCCTTTACTGGTGGAAACGGGGCCAAAGTTAACCGCCCATTTCTACGACCGTATGTTTACTCATAACCCAGAACTCAAAGAAATTTTTAACATGAGTAACCAGCGTAATGGCGATCAACGTGAAGCCCTGTTTAACGCTATTGCCGCCTACGCCAGTAATATTGAAAACCTGCCTGCGCTGCTGCCAGCGGTAGAAAAAATCGCGCAGAAGCACACCAGCTTCCAGATCAAACCGGAACAGTACAACATCGTCGGTGAACACCTGTTGGCAACGCTGGACGAAATGTTCAGCCCGGGGCAGGAAGTGCTGGACGCGTGGGGTAAAGCCTATGGTGTACTGGCTAATGTATTTATCAATCGCGAGGCGGAAATCTATAACGAAAACGCCAGCAAAGCCGGTGGTTGGGAAGGTACTCGCGATTTCCGCATTGTGGCTAAAACACCGCGCAGCGCGCTTATCACCAGCTTCGAACTGGAGCCGGTCGACGGTGGCGCAGTGGCAGAATACCGTCCGGGGCAATATCTCGGCGTCTGGCTGAAGCCGGAAGGTTTCCCGCATCAGGAAATTCGTCAGTACTCTTTGACTCGCAAACCGGATGGCAAAGGCTATCGTATTGCGGTGAAACGCGAAGAGGGTGGGCAGGTATCCAACTGGTTGCACAATCACGCCAATGTTGGCGATGTCGTGAAACTGGTCGCTCCGGCAGGTGATTTCTTTATGGCTGTCGCAGATGACACACCAGTGACGTTAATCTCTTCCGGTGTTGGTCAAACGCCAATGCTGGCAATGCTCGACACGCTGGCAAAAGCAGGCCACACAGCACAAGTGAACTGGTTCCATGCGGCAGAAAATGGCGATGTTCACGCCTTTGCCGATGAAGTTAAGGAACTGGGGCAGTCACTGCCGCGCTTTACCGCGCACACCTGGTATCGTCAGCCGAGCGAAGCCGATCGCGCTAAAGGTCAGTTTGATAGCGAAGGTCTGATGGATTTGAGCAAACTGGAAGGTGCGTTCAGCGATCCGACAATGCAGTTCTATCTCTGCGGCCCGGTTGGCTTCATGCAGTTTACCGCGAAACAGTTAGTGGATCTGGGCGTGAAGCAGGAAAACATTCATTACGAATGCTTTGGCCCGCATAAGGTGCTGTAATTTGATGTTGCCGGATGGAAACATCCGGCAACCCTTGACGCGGTTTAAATTGCCGCGTCGTCCTCTTCACCGGTACGGATGCGAATGACCCGTGCCACGTCAAAGACGAAGATTTTACCGTCACCGATTTTGCCGGTTTGCGCCGTGCGAATAATGGTATCGACACAGGTATCGACAATGTCGTCCGGTACGACAATCTCAATTTTCACTTTCGGCAGAAAATCCACCATATACTCCGCGCCGCGGTACAGCTCGGTATGGCCTTTCTGGCGACCAAAGCCTTTCACTTCGGTCACCGTCATGCCGGTAATACCGACTTCGGCCAGTGCTTCGCGGACATCGTCCAGCTTGAAGGGTTTTATAATCGCATCAATCTTTTTCATGCTATTCCTTGAAAAGGTCGCCTGTCTTTTGATCTGCTAAACGTAACACATAACGCCAATTCATTCCTTGAAATCGTTTGCATCCAGCTCGTGTCGGGAAAGCAGTTTATAAAATTCTGTCCGGTTGCGCCCCGCCATTCTCGCCGCGTGGGTGACGTTGCCTTTGGTAATTTGCAGCAGCTTACGCAAATAGTTGAGTTCAAACTGATTACGTGCCTCAACAAAGGTTGGCAGCGCCGTGTTTTCACCCTCCAGCGCCTGCTCTACTAATGCATCGCTAATAACCGGAGATGAGGTCAGCGCCACGCACTGTTCAATCACGTTGACCAACTGGCGCACATTACCCGGCCAGCTAGCGGTCATCAGGCGTTTCATCGCATCAGTGGAGAACGCGCGGACAAACGGTTTATGTCGCTCTGCCGCCTGGCGCAACAGGTGATTTGCCAGAAGCGGAATGTCTTCTGTGCGCTCTGCCAGAGCCGGAATTTTCAGGCTGACAACGTTGAGGCGGTAATAGAGATCTTCGCGGAATTCCCCGCGCGCCATCGCTTTTGGCAGATCATGGTGAGTGGCAGAAATAATCCGCACATTGATATCAATATCGCGGTTACTGCCCAGCGGGCGCACTTTACGCTCCTGCAACACGCGCAGCAGTTTGACCTGTAACGGCGCAGGCATATCGCCAATTTCATCGAGAAATAGCGTTCCGCCTTCCGCCGCCTGGAATAAACCTTCGCGATTGCTGACAGCGCCAGTAAACGCGCCACGCGCATGACCAAACAGCTCCGACTCCAGCAATTGCTCGGGCAATGCGCCACAGTTAATAGCAATAAATGGTTTGCTGTTGCGCGGGCTGGCGTTGTGGATAGCCTGGGCGAAAATCTCTTTCCCGGTGCCGCTCTGACCGTTAATCAAAACGCTGACGTCTGATTGCGCCACCAGCCGCGCCTGTTCCAGCAAACGCAGCATCAGCGGGCTGCGGGTGACAATTGCCTCGCGCCAGCGTTCATCGGTGGCTGGCGCGGATTGCTCCAGCGCATCGTCAATTGCCTGATATAGCGCGTCTTTGTCGACAGGCTTGGTGAGGAAACTAAAAACGCCCTGCTGTGTTGCAGCAACGGCATCGGGGATAGAACCATGCGCAGTAAGAATAATTACTGGCATTCCCGGCTGCACTTTCTGGATTTCAGCAAATAGCTGCATACCGTCCATTTCATCCATCCGCAGGTCGCTGATAACTAAATCTACTTTTTCGCGATTCAGTACCCGTAATCCTTCAGCGCCACTTTCCGCCGTGACCACACTGTAGCCTTCGCTGGTCAGGCGCAGGCCAAGCAGTTTCAGCAATCCCGGATCGTCATCGACCAATAATAAATGCGCAGGTTTATGGCTCATCAGGAGTGACCTCATGGGTGGATGGCGCGGGCTTTTCACTCTCGTGCGGCGTATCCGGCGAGAAATTTCCAGCCGGTTTGCGGGTCGAGAGCTGGCGTTCAATATCAGTCAGGTTTTCCAGCTTGCGGGTGGTGAGTTCCAGTTGCTGCTGTAGAACGTGATGTTGCTGGCGCAATGTATCCAGCTCGCTGTCGCTGGACTGCTGGAGTTTACTGTAACGTTGGCGCTCTTCCGCCAGTTGCAGTTGCAGCGCCTGACCGTCGCGCCAGAGTTGATACAGTGGGCGAACCTGTGCCGGGATCTCGGTACTTAACGCTTCAATACGCGCGACCAGCTGGCGGCGCTCATACGGCGTAATTTTGGCGTCGGCGAGCAAAATCCCTTGTTTAAAGGTATTTTGCCAGCTGCCGTCGTCATATTGGCGAGCTTGCTGACGCGACTGCGCAGGCATTAAACGATCAGCACAATCCATCGCCCGCAGCCAGTAAAGCGGATTGGTTTCGGTTGATTTACCTTGCAGCGCCCAGATGTCGCTACATTCAGTAGAAAGATAGTCAGCCAGTTGATAAACCGGAATTTTTTCTTCTGCTGGCGTATCAATGGCTGGCTTATTGTGATTCTGCACGCAACCCAGCAATGCCAGACATGGCAGCCCTGCCAGCCACAGCCGTCGGGGCAATAATCGTTGAAAAATGTGTCGCATATTCACCAGACTTAAAGCCTATCCCAGTGGGCGTAATTGTTGCAGACAGTCTGGACATGGACAGCGCGGAGAAACCGGAGCGTACATATCGTACGTGAAGATTTCGAGCACTGCCCGGGGCCGAACTGACAAATAAAATAGCCTGATAGGATAGGCTGTTAGCATTATTTCGTGTTTTTCGACGACGGTAATTCAATGCGGAAACAAACGTCTTGCCCGCTCTCGTCGACCAGATACAGTTCCCCTTGCATACGGCGAATACAATCCCTGGCAATGCTTAATCCCAGACCGCTGCCCTTCACCGCCCCTTTTCGCTGGTGGCTTCCCTGAAAAAAGGGTTCGAAGATCATGGCGCGTTCCTCTTGCGGAATGGGCGTGCCTGTATTGATGACATCAATATAAACCCGCGCACCATGTGAACTGCTGCGAAGGCAAATGTTACCGGATTCAGCCCCGTAGTGCACCGCATTGGAGTAAAGATTATCCAGTACGCTCATCAGCAGCATTGGCTCCGCCAGGCAAGCTGTTGCTTTGAGATCGACGTCGGTATGCATCATTTTAGCCCGTGCGGGCAGGCTATGAGCAGAAACCACTGTCTCCACCAGCGGTGCTAATTCAACATTCTCCAGTTCCACCGCACTGTCCGCCTGTTTACGGTTGTAATCAAGCAGTTGTTCGATCAGTTTTTGCAAATTGCGGCTGCTGCTATCAAGAATGCTCACCACCTCTTTTTGCTCTGGCGTAAGCGGCCCGACAACCTGGTCAGCCAGTAATTCAGTGCCCTCGCGCATACTCGCCAGTGGCGTTTTTAATTCATGAGATAAATGTCTTAAAAATTGATGGCGTTGGGATTCCAGCCATGACAGGCGCTCACTTAACCAAAGAATACGTTGCCCAACCGAGCGTAACTCGCTCGGTCCACTGAACGAAACGCTATTGCCCAGAGAACGCCCTTCCCCCAGACGGTTGATCATGCGCTCGATATTTTTCACCGGCCCGATAATCATCCGCGTGAAAAGTAGCACCATCACCAGACTCACCAGAAATAGCACCAGCGATTGCCAACCAAAATATTGCCCACGTTCGGCGATTTCACGCTGAAGTTGCTGCCCACGAGAGAACACCACTGTGCGCGTGGCCTGCACCATTTCGGTATTGGCACTGGCAAAGGCTTCAAGACGCGCGGCGGCGGCAGCATCGGGACCACTGTTGTTACACTGAAGTTGGGCCAGATTGTTCAAATCCTGACGCAATGCCTGGTAAAGTTTATCGTCTGGCAGTACGCCTGCGTGGGCATCGAGCATTTCGCTGTAACGCTTGCGCTGGCTTTGATAAACCTTCGCAAGCGTAGGGTCGTCCAGCACGCAATACTGACGGTAGCTACGCTCCATCTCCAGCGCCGCGTTGGTCATCGCTTCACTACGCCGGGCATCAATAAGCGTAGTGCGGTTAACCAGCGCCGCCTGATCGCTAAGCGCATTCAGGCTTTGCCAGGCTTGCCATGCCAGCACCAACAGGGGTAGTAGAATTAGCAAAAATGCCAGCATTACCAGTTGTCGTAATGAGCGGGGAAAAACGGGCCAGCGTTTCAAGGTGTTACTCTCGTCAGACGCGAATAGCCTGATGCTAACCGAGGGGAAGTTCAGATACAACAAAGCCGGGAATTACCCGGCTTTGTTATGGAATAAGGCGGTGCCTAACTCGACGTTTCGCCCGATGGTTGATATAGCTACGCTGATATCAGAAGTTGGACGGCAGGCACCTTGTTGTGCGTCATTCGAATTTTATGTAGCACGTCCCGAAGGGGCTGACATAAGTCGGTGAATGAGCCACTGCTTACTATTATGCAGTAACTGTGCCAATAAAGAAAATAGTTTGGTAACGTACTGATTATACGTTGCTTTGAGGGATTTATGGCTTCTTCGCTATTTGAATGTAAATCAGCCACTGTGTCGCTAAAAAGAGACAACTTAAGATAAACTTATTAGATTGCAATAAAATCAATCACTTAAGTGTCGCCAGAAGGCGACACGGTAAACCACCCATTGTCGTGATTTACAGACACAAAAAAGCTCCCGGAGTTGGGAGCTTATGATAGTGGTTGGTGCTTAATGCCGCATCCGGGCTGCAAAACCAATGAACTGATGAATTACCCCAACTGCTTACGCGCATTGCGGAAAATGCGCATCCATGGGCCATCCTCGCCCCAGTTTTCCGGATGCCAGGAGTTGCTGACAGTACGGAAAACACGTTCCGGGTGCGGCATCATAATGGTGACTCGACCACTTTCAGTCGTGACTGCCGTAATACCGTTCGGTGAACCGTTCGGGTTAGCCGGGTAGGTTTCAGTGACTTTGCCGAAGTTATCGACATAGCGCAGTGCCACCAGCCCTTTGCTTTCCAGTGCCGCCAGATGCGCCGCATCACGCACTTCCACGCGCCCTTCACCATGAGAGACAGCAATCGGCATTTGCGAGCCCACCATCCCCTGCAACAGCAGAGACGGGCTTTGGGTTACTTCGACCAGGCTGAAACGCGCTTCAAAGCGATCGGAGGTATTGCGCACAAAACGTGGCCACAACTCACTACCTGGGATCAGTTCGCGCAGGTTAGACATCATCTGGCAACCGTTACATACCCCCAGCGCCAGCGTTTGCGGACGGTGGAAGAAGGTTGCAAACTCATCGCGTACACGGTCATTGAACAGGATTGACTTCGCCCAACCTTCACCGGCACCCAGCACATCACCGTAGGAGAAACCACCGCACGCGACCAGGGCGTGGAAATCTTCCAGGCCCGTGCGTCCGGTCAGCAGGTCACTCATATGCACGTCGATAGCATCAAAGCCTGCACGGTGGAAAGCTGCCGCCATTTCAACATGCGAGTTCACGCCCTGCTCACGCAGTACGGCAACTTTCGGACGTGCGCCAGTGGCAATATACGGTGCTGCCACATCTTCGTTGATATCGAACGACAGTTTTACATTCAGGCCCGGATCGGCGTCGTTAGATTTCGCCTGATGCTCCTGATCGGCACACTCCGGGTTGTCACGCAGGCGCTGCATCTGCCAGGTAGTTTCTGCCCACCAGACACGCAACGTGGTGCGGCTTTCGCTGAATACAGTCTGCCCGTTGGCGGTAATCACAAAACGGTCACCGGAAACCGCCTGCCCTACATAATGGACACAATCAGCAAGCCCATGCTGTGCCAGTACGGACTCGACCGCTTCACGGTCAGCGGCACGAACCTGAATCACCGCACCCAGTTCTTCGTTAAACAACGCCGCCAGGCGATCGTCGCCCAGAGAGGCAATATCCGCGTTAATGCCGCAATGACCAGCAAAGGCCATTTCCGCCAGCGTTACCAGCAGGCCGCCATCAGAGCGGTCGTGGTATGCGAGCAGCTTACGCTGTGCAACCAGCGCCTGAATCGCGTCATAGAAGCCTTTCAGTTGCGCGACGTCGCGTACATCTGCCGGTTTGTCGCCAAGCTGACGATAAACCTGCGCCAGCGCCGTTGCGCCCAGCGCGTTATTGCCTTTGCCCAAATCAATCAGCAATAGTGCGTTATCTTCGGTAGAAAGCTGTGGCGTGATGGTGTGACGCACATCTTCCACGCGGGCAAATGCAGAAATCACCAGCGACAGCGGCGACGTCATTTCGCGCTCTTCGTTACCTTCCTGCCAGCGGGTTTTCATCGACATAGAGTCTTTACCCACCGGGATCGTCAGGCCCAGCGCCGGACAAAGCTCTTCGCCCACGGCTTTAACGGCTTCATACAGGCCCGCATCTTCACCAGGGTGGCCTGCCGCCGCCATCCAGTTGGCGGAAAGTTTAATGCGTTTGATATCGCCAATCTGTGTTGCGGCAATATTGGTTAACGCTTCACCGACCGCCAGACGGGCAGAGGCGGCGAAATCCAGCAGCGCAACCGGCGCACGCTCGCCAATCGCCATCGCTTCACCGTAGTAGCTGTCGAGGCTGGCGGTAGTGACCGCGCAGTTAGCGACCGGCACCTGCCACGGACCCACCATCTGATCGCGCGCTACCATGCCAGTTACGCTGCGGTCACCGATGGTCACCAGGAAAGTTTTCTCCGCCACGGTCGGCAGATGCAGTATGCGTTTCACCGCGTCTGCAATGGTGATCCCTTCACGGACCAGCGCATCGCCCTTCGCTTTCAGCGTTTGTACATCGCGGGTCATCTTCGGCGTTTTACCAAGTAGGACGTCCAGCGGCAGATCGATCGGCTGATTATCAAAATGACGATCGTGTAGAGAAAGATGCAGTTCTTCGGTCGCTTCACCAATCACCGCGTAGGGTGCGCGCTCACGCTTACACAGTTCGTCAAACAGCGGTAATTGATCGGCAGCAACCGCCAGCACGTAGCGTTCCTGGGATTCGTTACACCAGATTTCCAGCGGGCTCATGCCTGGCTCGTCGCTCAGAATGTCGCGCAGTTCAAATTTACCGCCACGCCCGCCGTCGCTCACCAGTTCCGGCATAGCGTTAGAAAGACCGCCTGCGCCAACGTCGTGGATAAACAGTATTGGGTTGGCATCACCAAGCTGCCAGCAACGGTCAATCACTTCCTGGCAGCGACGCTCCATCTCCGGGTTGTCGCGCTGTACGGAAGCAAAGTCGAGGTCGGCATCAGACTGACCAGACGCCATGGAAGACGCCGCGCCGCCGCCAAGACCGATGTTCATTGCCGGGCCGCCGAGAACGACCAGCTTCGCGCCAACGTTGATCTCGCCTTTTTGTACGTGATCGGCGCGAATGTTGCCGATCCCGCCCGCCAGCATGATCGGTTTGTGATAACCGCGCAGCTCTTCGCCGTTGTGGCTGTTCACTTTTTCTTCATAAGTACGGAAGTAGCCGTTCAGTGCCGGACGACCAAATTCGTTGTTAAACGCCGCACCGCCCAGCGGGCCTTCGGTCATGATGTCCAGCGCGGTGACAATGCGCTCAGGCTTACCGAAATCTTCTTCCCACGGCTGTTCGAAGCCAAGAATTCGCAGGTTGGAAACGGAGAAACCAACCAAACCCGCTTTCGCTTCGCGCCGCGCCCGGTGGCACCTTCATCGCGGATTTCACCGCCGGAACCGGTCGCCGCGCCCGGCCACGGAGAAATCGCCGTCGGGTGGTTGTGAGTTTCGACTTTCATCAGAATATGCGCCGGTTCCTGATGGAAATCATAGCGGCCCGTTTCGTGGTCAGCAAAGTAGCGGCCCACTTCAGAACCTTCCATTACGGCGGCGTTATCTTTATAAGCAGAGAGAACGTGATCTGGCGTGGTTTCGAAAGTATTTTTGATCATCCTGAACAGCGATTTCGGCTGTTGTTCACCGTCGATAATCCAGTCGGCGTTAAAAATTTTGTGGCGGCAGTGCTCAGAGTTCGCCTGAGCGAACATATACAGCTCGATGTCGTTCGGGTTACGACCAAGCTTTGTGAAAGCATCCTGCAGATAGTCAATTTCATCTTCCGCCAGAGCCAGGCCAAGACGCAGGTTAGCGTCGATCAGCGCCTGACGGCCCTGCCCCAGCAAATCAACGCTTGTGACCGGAGTCGGTTGATGGTGGGCAAACAACTGCTCTGCATCATCTAAATCAAAAAAGACAGTTTCCATCATGCGGTCGTGCAGTTCAGCGGTAACCTGCTGCCATTGTTCATTGGTCAGCGTACCGGCTTCTATATAGTAAGCAACGCCGCGCTCAAGGCGGTTTACCTGTTGTAGCCCGCAGTTATGGGCAATATCGGTCGCTTTCGAAGACCAGGGAGAGATGGTGCCAGGACGCGGGGTCACCAGCAGGAGTTTGCCTTGCGGGGCGTGGCTGGCGAGTGCCGGACCATATTTCAGCAGGCGTTCAAGTTGTGCGTGCTCATCATCGTTTAACGGCGCATTGAGGTCAGCAAAATGGACATACTCGGCGTAAATATTGTGAACCGGGAGCCTGGCAGCCTGAAAACGTGCCAGCAGTTTGTTGATTCGGAATGCCGACAGTGCAGGCGAACCACGCAGAATTTCCATCATAAGTCTCTCGTCTTCTAAGCTTTCGGTGTACCCAAGGGGGGAAACGGGCGTCATTATAAAGAATCTGATGCGCTGACGAAACCGTTTGCGTGGAAATAAAATCACCATCGTGAATTAGCAACGCGTGCCGCCAATGGCTGTAATAAGTTGCCATCTGGCGCAGGTTTACGCAAAATGCCGCTCATTTATGAGTAAACCTTTCACTATTATTACGTTTTTTCAAGCTGGGACGCGCACGACACAGAGAATTAACTAATTGAAAAAATTAAAGATTAATTATCTGTTCATCGGCATTCTGGCACTGCTGCTCGCGGTCGCTCTCTGGCCATCCATTCCCTGGTTTGGTAAAGCCGACAACCGTATCGCCGCCATTCAAGCGCGGGGAGAGTTGCGTGTGAGCACCATTCATACTCCCCTGACTTATAACGAAATCAACGGGAAACCTTTTGGCCTGGATTACGAACTGGCGAAACAGTTTGCCGATTACCTCGGCGTAAAACTGAAAGTGACCGTGCGGCAGAATATCAGCCAGCTGTTTGACGACCTTGATAATGGTAACGCCGACCTGCTGGCGGCAGGACTGGTCTATAACAGTGAGCGGGTAAAAAATTATCAGCCTGGCCCTACCTATTATTCCGTGTCACAACAACTGGTTTATAAAGTGGGTCAGTATCGCCCACGTACGCTGTGCAACCTGACGGCGGAGCAACTCACCGTTGCACCGGGTCATGTGGTGGTTAACGATCTCCAGACCCTGAAAGAAACAAAATTCCCGGAATTAAGCTGGAAGGTAGACGACAAAAAAGGCTCTGCGGAATTAATGGAAGATGTCATCGAAGGAAAACTCGATTACACCATTGCTGATTCTGTCGCCATCAGCCTGTTTCAGCGCGTTCACCCGGAGCTCGCCGTAGCGCTCGATATCACCGATGAACAACCGGTGACTTGGTTTAGCCCGTTAGATGGCGATAATACCCTTTCCGCCGCCCTGCTCGACTTCTTCAACGAAATGAATGAAGACGGTACGCTGGCACGCATTGAAGAGAAATACCTGGGGCATGGCGATGATTTTGATTACGTCGATACGCGCACATTTTTACGCGCCGTCGATGCGGTACTGCCGCAGTTAAAGCCCCTGTTTGAGAAATACGCCGAAGAAATTGACTGGCGTTTGCTGGCCGCTATTGCTTATCAGGAATCGCACTGGGATGCACAGGCCACTTCACCGACGGGTGTGCGCGGCATGATGATGTTAACCAAAAATACCGCGCAAAGCCTCGGCATTACGGATCGTACCGATGCCGAACAGAGCATCAGCGGTGGCGTGCGTTATTTGCAGGATATGATGAGTAAAGTGCCGGAAAGTGTGCCGGAGAACGAGCGGATCTGGTTTGCCCTCGCTGCGTACAATATGGGCTATGCGCATATGCTGGATGCCCGCGCCCTGACGGCAAAAACCAAAGGGAATCCTGACAGTTGGGCTGACGTAAAACAGCGTCTGCCTTTACTTAGCCAGAAACCCTATTACAGCAAGCTGACTTACGGCTACGCTCGTGGACATGAAGCCTACGCTTATGTCGAAAATATTCGTAAGTATCAAATTAGCCTGGTGGGTTATCTGCAAGAGAAAGAGAAGCAGGCTACAGAAGCGGCGATGCAACTGGCGCAGGATTATCCGGCGGTATCGGCTACGGAGTTGGGCAAAGAGAAATTTCCTTTTCTCTCGTTTCTTTCCCAGTCGTCATCAAACTATTTGACCCATTCTCCCTCTCTGCTGTTTTCCAGGAAAGGGAGTGAAGAGAAACAAAATTAATCCGTCGAGGATTGCGCTTTTTTCTGCGCTTTAATTTCCTGGCGGCGCATGCGAAAGAAGTCACTGAGCAACGCCGCGCACTCATCCGCCAGTATTCCTTCCGTAATTTCCACTCGGTGATTCATACCCGGATGATGCAGCACATCCATTAAAGATCCCGCAGCGCCAGTTTTCGCGTCACGCGCACCAAAGACCACGCGACCAATGCGACTGTGGATCATCGCTCCGGCACACATTACACATGGTTCAAGCGTGACATACAACGTGGCGTCGATCAGACGATAATTTTGCATCACCAGACCACCCTGCCGCAGGGCCATGATTTCTGCATGTGCGGTGGGATCATGGCGACCAATCGGGCGGTTCCAGCCTTCGCCGATTACCCGATTGTTATGCACTAATACCGCGCCGACCGGCACTTCCCGCTCATCCCAGGCACGTTTCGCCAGCGTCAGCGCGTGACGCATCCAGTATTCGTGGCTAAATTCGACTTCAGACAAAAAGAAAACTCCGGTTATAAAAGCGCGGCGCATTATACACGGACGCTATGCTTTACTCTATTCCAGTTGCTGGAGTTCACCGCGCGGGGTTACTCGCCAACGATGCTGACAGAAATAAAGCAGCGGATTGTCCTGATTACTGTCGCTATAGCCACTGTACAGCCGCAGCGGAGTGCCGATTTTGCGCTCCAGTTGTGCGACCTTTTCATGTCCCAGACAACGCATCGTCAATACCCAACCACCATAGCCACGCTGAATTTGGCTGGCGATAAGATTAACCCGCGGCAGCCAGGGCGTATCGAAATAAACCGCTTCAACCAGCGGCTGCGGAGAGCCGGTAATCAACCAGATATCAGCATCGGAACTTAACAGGTAGGTGGTTAATCGCTCCTGAACCAGCGGAAAGGCGGTAACATTGTCGCGAAACCAGCGCACGAAATCGGCCTGCAACGTCTGTAAACGTGCTTCGCTGTGACCAAAAGTGCACCCCCACAGAAGCAGACTCATCGGCCAGCGTGCCGCACGACCTTTTATCAATAACGCAATGGCTATAATCGGTAACAACGGCAGGACAAGTAACGCATTCAGCGGTTGGCGACGTAGTAAATAGCGCAGAAAACTGCCGAACATATCCTGCTGATGCAATGTTCCATCTAAGTCAAAAAACACCACACGACGCTCGTGAGTTGCCAAACCATACTCCTCTGGACTGAAACATCCTGATTAATTTTCGCTACTACATAGCCTAACAGATAGATCATCACTTTTCCGGCAACAATCGACCGCATCATGGCTAACTGGAATTTTTAATTCATGGCAATTAGCGGCAATGGAATATAAAATTCACTCGCGTGTGTCTCATATTGCCTGTTGTCGCCACTATTTCATCGCGAGGAAAGATATGAACGGCTTACTTCGTATCCGTCAGCGTTACCAGGGGCTTGCCCAGAGTGATAAAAAACTGGCGGATTATCTGCTGCTACAACCTGATACGGCGCGCCATTTAAGCTCTCAGCAACTGGCCAACGAAGCCGGAGTCAGTCAGTCCAGCGTCGTGAAGTTCGCGCAAAAACTCGGCTATAAAGGTTTTCCGGCGCTTAAGTTGGCGTTGAGTGAAGCGCTGGCAAGCCAGCCGGAATCGCCCTCCGTGCCCATTCATAACCAAATCCGCGGTGATGATCCGTTACGGCTGGTCGGCGAAAAACTGATTAAAGAAAATACTGCCGCTATGTACGCAACGCTAAACGTTAATAGTGAAGAGAAACTGCATGAATGCGTAACAATGTTGCGCTCTGCGCGGCGGATAATTCTGACCGGTATTGGCGCTTCGGGTCTGGTGGCGCAAAACTTTGCCTGGAAGCTGATGAAGATTGGCTTCAATGCTGCCGCAGTGCGCGATATGCATGCGCTACTCGCAACAGTACAGGCGTCGTCCCCTGACGATCTGTTATTAGCCATTTCCTACACCGGTGTACGACGCGAGTTAAACCTGGCGGCAGATGAGATGCTGCGAGTGGGCGGAAAAGTGCTGGCGATTACCGGCTTTACTCCGAATGCCCTGCAACAGCGTGCTTCTCATTGCCTGTATACCATTGCCGAAGAACAAGCGACAAACAGTGCTTCAATCTCTGCTTGTCACGCTCAGGGAATGTTAACGGATTTGCTGTTCATTGCGCTGATTCAGCAGGATCTGGAACTGGCACCAGAACGTATTCGTCATAGTGAAGCGCTGGTGAAAAAACTGGTCTGAGTAAAGAATGCGCGTATAATGCCCGCCCGGTTTGTGTTGTTTTGAGAGTTTCCTTATGGCGTTGTTAATCACTAAAAAATGCATCAATTGTGATATGTGTGAACCCGAATGCCCGAATGAGGCGATTTCAATGGGAGATCATATCTACGAGATTAACAGCGATAAGTGTACCGAATGCGTAGGGCACTACGAGACACCAACCTGCCAGAAGGTGTGCCCGATCCCCAATACTATTGTGAAAGATCCGGCGCATGTCGAGACAGAAGAACAGTTGTGGGATAAATTTGTGCTGATGCACCACGCGGATAAAATTTAATATTCTACTCTGGAAGTAGAGTATTAATTATATTACTGGGAAGCCTTAACGCCATTATATTTATTTAATTGATGACATTAGCATAATCGTAAGCGTACAGCCTGAACCGTCTGGTCAGAATCTGACGAATTAGACAAAGTGGTGTCCACCAAATAAGTAGTGGGAACCAAAGTGTCAGATATGCAGAAAAATGTGAATCCCGGCAGGCGAAAAGGCTGCCCTAATTATCCTCCCGAATTTAAACAGCAGCTCGTTGCTGCCTCCTGTGAACCCGGGATATCCATCTCAAAACTTGCTCTTGAAAATGGCATTAATGCCAATCTGTTGTTCAAATGGCGACAACAATGGC
>NZ_MDGW01000584.1:0-17427 GCF_001712525.1 Shigella sp. FC1661 | reverse complement strand
GCCTGAAGGGAAAGCTGCACGTTATCAGCAAGCGTTACACTCAGCGCATTGAGCGACATAATCTGAATCTGAGACAACATCTGGCAAGGCTGGGACGGAAGTCACTGTCGTTCTCAAAATCGGTGGAGCTGCATGACAAGGTCATCGGGCAT
The DNA here is from genome assembly GCF_001712525.1 of Shigella sp. FC1661. Taxonomy (NCBI): domain Bacteria; kingdom Pseudomonadati; phylum Pseudomonadota; class Gammaproteobacteria; order Enterobacterales; family Enterobacteriaceae; genus Shigella; species Shigella sp. FC1661. Next base: position 17,275 of record NZ_MDGW01000584.1, on the reverse strand, counting down.
TATCTGAACATAAAACACTATCAGTAAGTTGGAGTCATTACCCTTGCAGCTCGCTACTCACCGGGCTGTTATCCGGGTTAGCGGGCATAACATCGGTCATATATTTCCACCAACGTTGGCAAACATCAGTACTGGCTACCGCATTCCACCGTTCTTCAGATTCAATCTCTACCGTGGCAAACAGCAGATTACGCGCTTTGTCGAGGTAAATGGCGTAGTTATGCGCACCGTGAGATTTCAACACTGCTTCCAGTTCCGGCCAGATGGGGTTATGCCGACGCTGATACTCTTCGTGGGCGTCGGGGTTAACCTGCATGACAAAGGCTTTGCGGATCATGTTTGCTCCTTACAGCGCCAGCGCACTGGCTAGTGGTGTAACGCCGAAGCGCTTGCCGAGCGCTATCAACTCTTCACGGCTGATGGTCTGTTTCATGCCGCCCATCGAATAAACCTTCACTAATACTTGTGCTGATTTTTCTGCGGTGTCGATTAAACCGAATGTTTCATCCAACGTCGACCCGCTGCCGAAGACGCCGTGGAAGGGCCACAACACCAGCGAATGTTTTTGCATCTCTTGTGCGGTCGCCTGGCCGATTTCGTCCGTGCCGGGCACCATCCACGGCAGAATGCCAACGCCATCCGGGAATACCACCAGACACTCGGTGCTGCCTTCCCACAGTTGGCGAGTAAAGACCGCGGTGTCGTTTTCCAGTACATAGGTGAGGGCGATCAGGTTGGTGGCGTGGCAGTGCATGATCACCCGATCTTTACCGTTGGTGGCTTTAATGCGCTCGCAGTGGGAGAGAAAGTGCGCCGGGAGATCGTTGATTTGCCGCTCCTGAAGCACTCGCTGAAGCAGCCATAAGCCCATAATATTTTTCAGCACCCGATAGCGACCTTCCGCCCCGCCTTCATTGGTTATGTTGGCTGCCAGCGCCGTGTCATTGGTAAATGGCGTCTGGCTTTCGAAGCCCATCAATGACCAGGTGCCAGAAGAGAGATAAGCAGCGCGTGAACCGTTTAACGGCGAGGCGATAACCGCGCTGGCGGTATCATGGCTGGCAACGGCGACCACCGGAATCTCATTACCCTGCGGGCAAATCCAGTGCCCAATGACATTACCCGGATGCGTCGGGCGACCAAACCAGGCTTTGTTGGCCCCGCTCCACGCCAGTAGCGACTCGTCCCAGTCGTCGCTATTGATATTGACCAGTTGTGTGGTGGTGGCATTGGTATATTCCCAGTTCATCTTGCCGGTCAGGCGATAGCTGAAGTAATCCGGCATCAGCAGAGCGTGAGCAATGTGTGGAATAAGTTCAGGTTGTTGCTCCGTCAGCGCACGCAGTTGATAAAGCGTATTGAAGGGCAGAAACTGGATGCCGCTACGTTGATAAATATCGCGTTTGCCGAGTTGTTGCTGTGCCTGCGCCATTAGGCCATTGGAGCGGCTATCGCGATAAGCAACGGGCAGGCCCACACGCTGACCCTGTTGGTCGAGCAGCACAAAGTCCACGCCCCAGGTATCAATCCCAATGCTATCGATACGAATCCCTTCCTCGCACACCTTGTTTAATTCAAGGCGAATGGCACTTTCCAGGCTATCCACATTCCAGGTGACATAACCGTTCTGGCTATGCAGGCCATTGTTAAAATGATGGATTTCGCGCAGCGTCAGGCTGCGGCATTCACGCTCGTAACGCGCCAGCATCACGCGCCCACTGGATGCGCCGAGATCGACGGCGACACAATTGCGAAAGGTCATAATGTGATCCTGCTGAATTTCATTACGACCAGTCTAAAAAGCGCCTGAATTCGTGACCTTCTCGTTACTGACAGGAAAATGGGCCATTGGCAACCAGGGAAAGATGAACGTGATGATATTCACAATTTGCTTCATTGTGGTGATGTGATGCTCACCGCATTTCCTGAAAATTCACGCTGTATCTTGAAAAATCGACGTTTTTTACGTGGTTTTCCGTCGAAAATTTAAGGTAAGAACCTGACCTCGTGATTACTATTTCGCCGTGTTGACGACATCAGGAGGCCAGTATGACCGTATTACATAGTGTGGATTTTTTTCCGTCTGGTAACGCGTCCGTGGCGATAGAACCCCGGCTCCCGCAGGCGGATTTTCCTGAACATCATCATGATTTTCATGAAATTGTGATTGTCGAACATGGCACGGGTATTCATGTGTTTAATGGGCAGCCCTATACCATCACCGGTGGCACGGTCTGTTTCGTACGCGATCATGATCGGCATCTGTATGAACATACCGATAATCTGTGTCTGACCAATGTGCTGTATCGCTCGCCGGATCGATTTCAGTTTCTCGCCGGGCTGAATCAGTTGCTGCCACAAGAACTGGATGGGCAGTATCCGTCTCACTGGCGCGTTAACCACAGCGTATTGCAGCAGGTGCGACAGCTGGTTGCACAGATGGAACAGCAGGAAGGGGAAAATGATTTACCCTCGACCGCCAGTCGCGAGATCTTGTTTATGCAATTACTGCTCTTGCTGCGTAAAAGCAGTTTGCAGGAGAACCTGGAAAACAGCGCATCACGTCTCAACTTGCTTCTGGCCTGGCTGGAGGACCATTTTGCCGATGAGGTGAATTGGGATGCCGTGGCGGATCAATTTTCTCTTTCACTGCGTACGCTACATCGGCAGCTTAAGCAGCAAACGGGACTGACGCCTCAGCGTTACCTGAACCGCCTGCGACTGATGAAGGCCCGACATCTGCTACGTCACAGCGAGGCCAGCGTTACTGACATCGCCTATCGCTGCGGATTCAGCGACAGTAACCACTTTTCGACGCTTTTTCACCGAGAGTTTAACTGGTCACCGCGTGATATTCGCCAGGGACGGGATGGCTTTCTGCAATAACGCGAATCTTCTCAACGTATTTGTACGCCATATTGCGAATAATCAACTTCGTTCTCTGGCCGAGGTAGCCACGGTGGCGCATCAGTTAAAACTTCTCAAAGATGATTTTTTTGCCAGCGACCAGCAGGCAGTCGCTGTGGCTGACCGTTATCCGCAAGATGTTTTTGCCGAACATACACATGATTTTTGTGAGCTGGTGATTGTCTGGCGCGGTAATGGTCTGCATGTACTCAACGATCGCCCTTATCGCATTACCCGTGGCGATCTCTTTTACATTCATGCTGACGATAAACACTCCTACGCTTCCGTTAACGATCTGGTTTTGCAGAATATTATTTATTGCCCGGAGCGGCTGAAGCTGAATCTTGACTGGCAGGGAGCGATTCCGGGATTTAGCGCCAGCGCAGGGCAACCACACTGGCGCTTAGGTAGCGTGGGGATGGCGCAGGCGCGGCAGGTTATCGGTCAGCTTGAGCATGAAAGTAGTCAGCATGTGTCGTTTGCTAACGAAATGGCTGAGTTGCTGTTCGGGCAGTTGGTGATGTTGCTGAATCGCCATCGTTACACCAGTGATTCGTTGCCGCCAACATCCAGCGAAACGTTGCTGGATAAGCTGATTACCCGGCTGGCGGCTAGCCTGAAAAGTCCCTTTGCGCTGGATAAATTTTGTGATGAGGCATCGTGCAGTGAGCGCGTTTTGCGTCAGCAATTTCGCCAGCAGACTGGAATGACCATCAATCAATATCTGCGGCAGGTCAGAGTGTGTCATGCGCAATATCTTCTCCAGCATAGCCGCCTGTTAATCAGTGATATTTCGACCGAATGTGGCTTTGAAGATAGTAACTATTTTTCGGTGGTGTTTACCCGGGAAACCGGGATGACGCCCAGCCAGTGGCGTCATCTCAATTCGCAGAAAGATTAATTCGCCATGCCGATGCCGACGATGTTGGCGGCGACAATAATCACCACACAACCGAGGCTCAACACCGTTACCGGACGGCGACCTGCATTGTTCCACTCTTTCAGCACCAGCCCGACGATACCGCCGCACAATACATAGAAACTCATATGCAGCATCCAACTGATGTAGTCATACTGCGCCGGAATGCGGGCGTGGCCCCAGGCATAGAAAAAGAATTGCAGATACCACATCAACCCGCCCAGTGCTGAGAGTAACACATTGTGAATGATCAGCGGTTTTGCCAGCGAGAAGTCGGCTTTTAGCGACAAATCCTTCACTTTTGCCAGACGAATGAAGCAGAAACCGAGGTTGATGATCGCGCCGCCGCCCATGATGATGACATAGCTTGGCAGAGCGACATACAGTGGATCGACGCCCAGTGCGGCAGCGGCTTCATGCATCGGTTTTGCGGCGTTCATCGCAAAAGACATACCGGCAGAGAAAATGCCGCACATCACCGCCAGCACCAGCCCTTTTTTCAGGTTGAACTCTTCGGCTTTAATGCCCATTTTGCGCTCTTTCAACTGCCCGGCGCGAGTCACAATCCCTACACCAATCAGCGCCACCAGAACGCCGAGCAACGTCATGCGTCCGCCTTCGGTATTAAGCAGAACATCGAAATTGCCGTTGATAATTGGCGTCATCAGCGTACCGACAATCAACGTAATGCCAATGGCGATGCCAATTCCCATCGACATGCCGAGATAACGCATGGTCAGGCCGTAGTTGATATTACCGATCCCCCACATAGCGCCGAACAGAAAAACAGGCAGCAGCGTAGAGAGACTAAACGAGCTGTAATACGCCCAGAAATTCGGCAGTAACAGGGCGCTGATGGCCCACGGCAGAATAATCCACGAAACAATCCCACCAACTGACCACATGGTTTCCCATGACCATTTTTTTACTTTTTTGAACGGAGCGTAAAAACAGGCTGCACTGGCCGCGCCGATCAAATGCCAAAATATCCCCATCGTAATCGCGTTACTCATCTTCTTATCCTCATCATTTTTCGTCGCGTCACATCTCCGACGAGATGAGTGTAAAAATCGTGCTGTCGATTAACCTTTCGCCTGTTGCCGCCGTTGTCGATTTACTGGCAATCACGGCATTAAGTGGGTGATTTGCTTCACATCTCGGGCATTTTCCTGCAAAACCATACCCTTACGAAAAGTACGGCATTGATAATCATTTTCAATATCATTTAATTAACTATAATGAACCAACTGCTTACGCGCATTAACAATCGGCCGCCCGACAATACTGGAGATGAATATGAGCTATACCCTGCCATCCCTGCCGTATGCTTACGATGCCCTGGAACCGCACTTCGATAAGCAGACCATGGAAATCCACCACACCAAACACCATCAGACCTACGTCAACAACGCCAACGCGGCGCTGGAAAGCCTGCCAGAATTTGCCAACCTGCCGGTTGAAGAGCTGATCACCAAACTGGACCAGCTGCCAGCAGACAAGAAAACCGTACTGCGCAACAACGCTGGCGGTCACGCTAACCACAGCCTGTTCTGGAAAGGTCTGAAAAAAGGCACCACCTTACAGGGTGACCTGAAAGCGGCTATCGAACGTGACTTCGGCTCCGTTGATAACTTCAAAGCAGAATTTGAGAAAGCGGCAGCTTCCCGCTTTGGTTCCGGCTGGGCATGGCTGGTGCTGAAAGGCGATAAACTGGCGGTGGTTTCTACTGCTAACCAGGATTCCCCGCTGATGGGTGAAGCTATTTCTGGCGCTTCCGGCTTCCCGATTCTGGGCCTGGATGTGTGGGAACATGCTTACTACCTGAAATTCCAGAACCGCCGTCCCGACTACATCAAAGAGTTCTGGAACGTGGTGAACTGGGATGAAGCAGCGGCACGTTTCGCGGCGAAAAAATAATCATTTGCCGCCTGCTGCAATGAGGCGTTTACGCCGCATATCAGCTTAAAAAATGAACCATCGCCAACGGCGGTGGTTTTTTTATGATCAATTTCAAAATAAAAACAATTATCCGATAAAAATAAAACAGCGTTTCAATTGATGTGGTTTTGATCACTTTTATTGATTAAATGAATGTCTATCTTCGTTTCCATCAACACTGATGCTCCATTGAGGAATTACGCATCAGCCCTTAAAAATATGCCGACAGGTGATGGAAATGCAGATAAAACGCTCGATTGAGAAAATCCCGGGGGGGATGATGCTCGTCCCGCTATTCCTTGGCGCACTGTGCCACACCTTCTCGCCGGGGGCGGGGAAATATTTTGGATCATTCACCAACGGGATGATTACCGGTACGGTGTCCATTCTGGCGGTGTGGTTTTTTTGCATGGGGGCGTCAATAAAATTAAGCGCGACGGGAACGGTATTGCGTAAATCCGGTACGCTGGTGGTAACAAAAATTGCCGTCGCGTGGGTGGTTGCGGCAATTGCCTCGCGCATTATTCCGGAACATGGTGTTGAAGTTGGATTCTTTGCCGGACTTTCAACGCTGGCGCTGGTGGCGGCGATGGATATGACCAATGGCGGACTTTACGCTTCCATCATGCAGCAGTACGGCACAAAAGAAGAAGCTGGGGCATTTGTGTTGATGTCGTTGGAGTCCGGGCCGCTCATGACGATGATTATTCTGGGCACTGCAGGGATTGCCTCGTTTGAACCGCATGTTTTCGTCGGCGCAGTATTACCGTTCTTGGTGGGCTTTGCCCTGGGGAACCTTGACCCTGAATTACGAGAATTTTTCAGCAAAGCGGTGCAAACGCTGATTCCATTCTTTGCCTTCGCGCTGGGCAATACCATTGATTTGACTGTGATTGCCCAGACTGGTTTGCTGGGGATCCTGTTGGGTGTGGCAGTAATTATCGTGACCGGTATTCCGTTGATTATCGCCGATAAATTGATTGGCGGTGGCGATGGCACTGCCGGAATTGCCGCTTCCAGTTCCGCAGGGGCCGCGGTAGCGACGGCGGTCATTGTGACTTCGATTCTGGTGCCAATTCTTACCTCTATCTGGTCACGTAAAGTCAAAGCCAGAGCAGCGAAAATCGAAATTTTAGGTACGGTGAAATAAACCTGCTTCCTTAATCCCCACAGCCGGATGAACTAACGTTCGTCCGGTTTGCTATTGAGTTCCTGCCTGGATACTTACCGCGAAAACAGCACGCCTGACATAAAATAAATATGGTCTAATGGGGAAATTTCTCGTGGAGAGGGAACAGATGCGATATCCGGTTGATGTATACACAGGCAAGATTCAGGCTTATCCCGAAGGCAAACCCAGCGCAATTGCCAAAATCCAGGTTGATGGTGAGTTGATGCTGACGGAGCTGGGGCTGGAAGGTGACGAGCAGGCGGAGAAAAAGGTTCACGGTGGGCCAGACAGAGCGCTGTGTCATTATCCTCGTGAGCATTATCTCTACTGGGCGCGGGAATTTCCGGAACAGGCGGAGTTGTTTGTTGCGCCTGCGTTTGGTGAAAACCTCTCAACCGACGGCCTGACGGAAAGTAATGTTTATATGGGCGATATTTTCCGCTGGGGAGAGGCATTAATTCAGGTCAGCCAGCCGCGCTCACCTTGCTATAAACTCAATTACCATTTTGATATCAGCGATATAGCGCAGTTGATGCAAAACACAGGTAAGGTGGGGTGGTTGTATAGCGTGATAGCGCCAGGGAAAGTGTCTGCGGACGCGCCGCTGGAGTTGGTTTCCCGTGTCAGCGATGTGACCGTGCAGGAGGCTGCCGCCATCGCATGGCATATGCCGTTTGATGACGATCAGTATCACCGTTTACTCTCCGCCGCCGGGTTATCGAAAAGCTGGACGCGGACGATGCAAAAGCGCCGACTGAGCGGCAAGATCGAAGATTTTCCCCGCCGGTTGTGGGGAAAATAACCCCCGGAGTGTAGGCCTGATAAGACGCTATCAGCGTCGCATCAGGCATCCTGCTCAAATGCCGGATGCGGCGTAAACGCCTTATCCTGCCTACAAATGCGGAGTTTAACTCCGCTTATACAGCGGCAACCAAATCACCAGCCGTAAACCGCCCAGCGGGCTGTCTTCTGCCTTCACCCAGCCACGATGCTGCTGAATGGCGGTTTCAACAATCGCCAGCCCCAATCCTGTACCGCCAGATTCACGATCGCGTGCTTCATCGGTCCGATAGAACGGACGGAAAATCTGTTCGCGATCTTCCGGGCTAACGCCAGGACCATCGTCGTCCACCGTAATGGTGATACCGTCTTTATCTACCGCAAAGCCCACTTCAATCTTCGTATGGGAATAACGCAGAGCATTACGAACAATGTTTTCCAGCGCACTTTCCAGGGCGTTCGGATTGCCGTACAGCGGCCACGGCCCAGGCGGGAAGTTAACTGTCAACGACTTGCCCATTTGCTCGGCTTCGAACGCCGCGTTATCCAGCACTTCACTCCACAACTGGTTGGCTTTGATGGTTTCGCTAACCAGCGCGTTTTTTTGCTGATTACGTGACATCACCAACAGATCGTTGATCATGCTGTCCAGACGTTGCGCTTCGGTTTCAATACGCTCCAGTTCCTTGCTTTCACCGCTACGACGGCGCAGTAACGCCGTACCCAGTTGCAGACGCGTCAGCGGGGTGCGCAGCTCGTGAGAGATATCAGAAAGCAGACGCTGCTGAGAGGTCATCATGCGCTCCAGCGCGGTGACCATCTGGTTAAAACTGGCACCTGCGGCAAGGAATTCCTGTGGCCCCGCTTCCAGTTCCGGGTGCTGGCGTAAGTTTCCCTGGGCAACTTCATCGGCAGCGTTTTTCAGCTTACGCGCCGGTTTTGCCAGACTCCAGGCCAACCACAACAGCAGCGGCGTACTGACCAACATGGTGACAATCAGCAGTAATAGCGGGCGGTCAAACAGTAAGTTAATGAAATCGGATTGAGAACTGCTGGCCGGACGAATCAGATAAAGTTGGTAATTATCTTCGCCATCACGCACGGAGAACGGACCGACCAGTTCCACGCGGCCATACTTTTTCTTCTGCGGATGATCGGCGTTATCGGCCTGACCAATAAAGTTACGAATGATCTGCATTTCGCTGCGTTCAGCGCCGATCACGCGGCCTTCGGTGGTCACCAATAACAAACGCTGTCCTGGCGGTGCCCACTTATCAATCGCCCGGAACAGACGCCGCCACCACATTAAATCGTTGGGCGGATCGTTCGCCAGCTCCGCTTCGACATGCTGCTCAATCATCAGCCCCTGACGCTGTTCGCTATCCAGAAGCTCGGTCATCTGGCGTGAATCGAGCTTGGGTAACATCAAAACCAACATCAACACCAGCGCCAGCGTCAGCCAGAAGATGGCGAAGATGCGCGCGGTTAAGCTGCCTATCATGAAGCAGAAACCATCAGATAGCCGCGACCACGCAAGGTTTTAAACCACGGGTGACCATCTTTACGATCCGGCAGTTTACGACGCAGGTTGGAAATGTGCATATCAATAGCGCGGTCGAAAGGCGTCAGGCGTTTGCCCAACACTTCCTGGCTTAAATGTTCACGGGAAACCACCTGACCCAGATGCTGTGCCAGCAAATAGAGCAGGGTAAACTCAGTACCGGTTAACTCCAGCGTTTGCCCGTCGAAGCTGGCTTCCTGACGGCCTGGATTCAGCACTAAGGCATCAACTTCCAGTGTCGGTGAACCGTTGTCGTTGTTTTGCTGTTGCTCGCTCCAGTGCGAACGGCGCAGGATCGCGCGAATACGTGCCACCAGCTCACGATCATTAAACGGTTTCGGGAGATAGTCATCTGCGCCCAGCTCAAGGCCGAGAACGCGATCAAGTTCACTGCCGCGCGCCGTCAACATAATGACAGGCGTCTGGTGTGTCTGGCGAAGTGCTTTTAATGTGTCGATACCATTTTTCTTCGGCATCATTACGTCAAGCAAAAGTAAATCAATGCTGTCGTCCAGAAGATCAAGCGCCTGTTCCCCATCGTGGGCAACAATCACGTTGAAGCCTTCCATCTCGAGCAGCTCCTTTAATAGGGAAGTCAGCTCTCGGTCATCATCAACTAACAGGATTTTATTCATTGTTTAAATACCTCCGAGGCAGAAATTACGTCATCAGACGTCGCTAATCCATGACTTTACGTTGTTTTACACCCCCTGACGCATGTTTGCAGCCTGAATCGTAAACTCTCTATCGTTGAATCGCGACAGAAAGATTTTGGGAGCAAATGATGCGCATAGTTACCGCTGCCGTCATGGCCTCAACGCTGGCAGTCAGTTCATTAAGCCACGCTGCTGAAGTCGGTTCAGGCGATAACTGGCATCCGGGTGAAGAACTTACGCAGCGCAGGACGCAGCGCAGTACGCAGAGCCATATGTTCGACGGCATAAGTTTAACCGAACATCAGCGTCAGCAGATGCGAGATCTTATGCAACAGGCCCGGCACGAACAGCCTCCTGTTAATGTTAGCGAACTGGAGACAATGCATCGCCTTGTCACCGCAGAAAATTTTGATGAAAACGCTGTGCGCGCACAGGCAGAAAAAATGGCGAATGAGCAAATTGCTCGTCAGGTTGAGATGGCAAAAGTCCGCAACCAAATGTATCGCCTGTTAACGCCGGAGCAGCAAGCGGTTTTAAACGAGAAACATCAACAACGAATGGAGCAGTTGCGTGACGTGACGCAATGGCAAAAAAGTTCATCGTTGAAGCTATTGAGTAGTAGCAACTCACGTTCCCAGTAGTAAACCCTGTTTTCCTTGCCATAGACACCATCCCTGTCTTCCCCCACATGATGTGGGGTTTTTTTTTTATCCTCAATTTGCCTGCTGCTTAATGCATTGCAGATGATTTGCTTCCGTTATACTAGCGTCAGTTGATAGCGGGAGTATTTATGAATCAATCTTATGGACGGCTGGTCAGTCGGGCGGCGATTGCTGCGACGGCGATGGCTTCGTTGCTATTGCTGATTAAAATTTTTGCATGGTGGTATACCGGGTCGGTGAGTATTCTCGCCGCGCTGGTGGATTCGCTAGTGGATATCGGCGCGTCGTTGACGAATTTACTGGTGGTGCGATATTCCCTGCAACCTGCCGACGATAATCACTCGTTTGGTCACGGTAAAGCAGAGTCCCTCGCGGCGCTGGCGCAAAGTATGTTTATCTCTGGTTCGGCACTATTCCTGTTTTTGACGGGTATTCAACATCTGATATCTCCAACACCGATGATAGATCCAGGCGTCGGGGTTATCGTGACAATTGTGGCGCTAATTTGTACGATTATCCTTGTCTCGTTTCAGCGTTGGGTGGTGCGCCGGACGCAAAGCCAGGCGGTGCGGGCTGATATGCTACATTACCAGTCTGATGTTATGATGAACGGCGCAATTCTGCTGGCGCTGGGGTTGTCCTGGTACGGCTGGCATCGCGCCGATGCTCTGTTTGCATTGGGAATCGGCATCTATATTTTATATAGCGCGTTACGCATGGGATATGAGGCGGTACAGTCATTACTGGATCGCGCATTGCCTGATGAGGAACGGCAAGAAATTATTGATATCGTGACTTCCTGGCCGGGTGTTAGCGGCGCTCACGATCTTCGCACGCGGCAGTCAGGGCCGACCCGCTTTATTCAGATTCATTTGGAAATGGAAGACTCTCTGCCTTTGGTTCAGGCACATATGGTGGCGGATCAGGTAGAGCAGGCTATTTTACGGCGTTTTCCGGGATCGGATGTAATTATCCATCAGGACCCCTGTTCCGTCGTACCCAGGGAGGGTAAACGGTCTATGCTTTCATAATCAGTATAAAAGAGAGCCAGACCCGCATTTTGTGTATAAAATACCGCCATTTGGCCTGACCTGAATCAATTCAGCAGGAAGTGATTGTTATACTATTTGCACATTCGTTGGATCACTTCGATGTGCAAGAAGACTTCCGGCAACAGATTTCATTTTGCATTCCAAAGTTCAGAGGTAGTAATGATTAAGAAAATCGGTGTGTTGACAAGCGGCGGTGATGCGCCAGGCATGAACGCCGCAATTCGCGGGGTTGTTCGTTCTGCGCTGACAGAAGGTCTGGAAGTAATGGGTATTTATGACGGCTATCTGGGTCTGTATGAAGACCGTATGGTACAGCTAGACCGTTACAGCGTGTCTGACATGATCAACCGTGGCGGTACGTTCCTCGGTTCTGCGCGTTTCCCGGAATTCCGCGACGAGAACATCCGCGCCGTGGCTATCGAAAACCTGAAAAAACGTGGTATCGACGCGCTGGTGGTTATCGGCGGTGACGGTTCCTACATGGGTGCAATGCGTCTGACCGAAATGGGCTTCCCGTGCATCGGTCTGCCGGGCACTATCGACAACGACATCAAAGGCACTGACTACACTATCGGTTTCTTCACTGCGCTGAGCACCGTTGTAGAAGCGATCGACCGTCTGCGTGACACCTCTTCTTCTCACCAGCGTATTTCCGTGGTGGAAGTGATGGGCCGTTATTGTGGCGATCTGACGTTGGCTGCGGCCATTGCCGGTGGCTGTGAATTCGTTGTGGTTCCGGAAGTTGAATTCAGCCGTGAAGACCTGGTAAACGAAATCAAAGCGGGTATCGCGAAAGGTAAAAAACACGCGATCGTGGCGATTACCGAACATATGTGTGATGTTGACGAACTGGCGCATTTCATCGAGAAAGAAACCGGTCGTGAAACCCGCGCAACTGTGCTGGGCCACATCCAGCGCGGTGGTTCTCCGGTGCCTTACGACCGTATTCTGGCTTCCCGTATGGGCGCTTACGCTATCGATCTGCTGCTGGCAGGTTACGGCGGTCGTTGTGTAGGTATCCAGAACGAACAGCTGGTTCACCACGACATCATCGACGCTATCGAAAACATGAAGCGTCCGTTCAAAGGTGACTGGCTGGACTGCGCGAAAAAACTGTATTAATGATTTCGGAAAAAGGCAGATTCCTTTAGCCTGAAACCGATGACAGAAGCAAAAATGCCTGATGCGCTTCGCTTATCAGACCTACATGAATTCTGCAATTTATTGAATTTGCAAACTTTTGTAGGCCGGATAAGGCGTTCGCGCCGCATCCGGCATGGACAAAGCGCACTTTGTCAGCAATATGAGGCGGATTTCTTCCGCCTTTTTAATCCCTCAACATATACCCGCAAGTTATAGCCAATCTTTTTTTATTCTTTAATGTTTGGTTAACCTTCTGGCACGCTTTGCTCATCACAACACAACATAAGAGAGTCGGGCGATGAACAAGTGGGGCGTAGGGTTAACATTTTTGCTGGCGGCAACCAGCGTTATGGCAAAGGATATTCAGCTTCTTAACGTTTCATATGATCCAACGCGCGAATTGTACGAACAGTACAACAAGGCATTCAGCGCCCACTGGAAACAGCAAACTGGTGATAACGTGGTGATGCGTCAGTCACACGGTGGTTCAGGTAAACAAGCGACGTCGGTAATCAACGGTATTGAAGCTGATGTTGTCACGCTGGCTCTGGCCTATGACGTGGACGCAATTGCGGAACGCGGGCGGATTGATAAAGAGTGGATCAAACGTCTGCCGGATAACTCCGCACCGTACACTTCCACCATTGTTTTCCTGGTGCGTAAGGGCAATCCGAAGCAGATCCATGACTGGAACGATCTGATTAAACCGGGTGTTTCGGTGATCACGCCTAATCCGAAAAGCTCTGGTGGCGCACGCTGGAACTACCTGGCTGCCTGGGGCTACGCGCTGCATCACAACAACAACGATCAGGCAAAAGCACAGGATTTTGTTCGGGCACTGTATAAAAACGTCGAAGTTCTGGATTCTGGCGCGCGCGGCTCCACTAACACCTTTGTCGAGCGCGGGATTGGCGATGTACTGATCGCCTGGGAAAACGAAGCTCTGCTGGCAGCGAATGAACTGGGGAAAGATAAATTCGAAATCGTCACGCCGAGTGAGTCTATCCTCGCAGAGCCAACCGTGTCGGTGGTCGATAAAGTGGTCGAGAAAAAAGGCACCAAAGAGGTGGCGGAAGCCTACCTGAAATATCTCTACTCGCCAGAAGGTCAGGAAATTGCCGCGAAAAACTACTACCGTCCGCGCGACGCTGAAGTAGCGAAAAAGTACGAAAATGCGTTTCCAAAGCTGAAGTTATTCACCATTGATGAAGAGTTCGGCGGCTGGACGAAAGCGCAAAAAGAGCATTTTGCTAACGGCGGTACGTTCGATCAGATCAGCAAACGCTGATTTCCCCAGGATAATTATCAAACCCGGTGGTTTCTCGCGACCGGGTTTTTTATTTGTCACGATTTTGCGTTACCCTTGCATCTCTTTGAGGTACAGGGAAAAAAGATGAAAAAAGCGGGTCTTCTTTTTTTGGTGATGATAGTTATCGCCGTTGTGGCTGCCGGTATTGGTTACTGGAAATTAACCGGTGAAGAGTCGGATACATTACGTAAGATTGTCCTTGAGGAATGTTTGCCCAATCAGCAGCAAAATCAAAATCCTTCGCCATGTGCGGAAGTCAAACCCAATGCCGGATACGTGGTTTTAAAAGATCTTAATGGCCCACTGCAATATCTGTTGATGCCAACGTATCGTATTAACGGTACTGAAAGTCCTTTGTTGACCGATCCTTCAACGCCGAACTTCTTTTGGTTGGCCTGGCAGGCGCGTGATTTTATGAGCAAAAAGTACGGCCAGCCGGTTCCCGATCGCGCGGTTTCTTTGGCGATCAACTCCCGCACCGGGCGTACGCAAAACCATTTTCATATTCATATCTCTTGTATTCGTCCTGATGTGCGCGAACAACTGGATAACAATCTGGCGAACATCAGCAGCCGCTGGTTGCCACTGCCAGGTGGTTTGCGCGGGCATGAATACCTGGCGCGTCGGGTAACGGAAAGCGAACTGGTACAACGCAGCCCATTTATGATGCTGGCAGAAGAAGTACCTGAGGCGCGGGAACATATGGGAAGCTACGGGCTGGCGATGGTACGGCAGAGTGATAACTCATTTGTATTGCTGGCGACACAACGAAATCTACTGACGCTTAACCGTGCTTCAGCCGAGGAAATTCAGGATCATCAGTGTGAGATTTTGCGTTAAGGCGAAGAGTTAAGGAAAGTAAGTGCCGGATATGAAATCCGGCACCTGTCAGACTTAAGCCTGTTTAGCCGCTTCTGCAGCTTTAACGATTACTGCGAAAGCGTCAGCTTTCAGAGACGCACCGCCAACCAGCGCGCCGTCGATGTCTGGCTGAGCAAACAGTTCTGCAGCGTTAGACGCGTTTACAGAGCCGCCGTACTGAATGATCACTTGTTCAGCGATGTTAGCGTCAACTTTAGCGATGTGGTCACGGATGAATTTGTGAACAGCCTGTGCCTGAGCCGGAGTTGCAGATTTGCCAGTACCGATTGCCCATACAGGTTCGTAAGCGATAACCGCACCTTCGAATGCCGCAGCACCCTGAGTTTTCAGTACCGCGTCGATCTGACGTGCGCAAACTTCTTCAGTTTTGCCCGCTTCGTTTTCAGCTTCGGTTTCACCGATGCACAGAACCGGAGTCAGACCCTGCTCTTTCAGCACCGCGAATTTTTTCGCGATCAGTTCGTCAGACTCTTTGTGGTAAGTACGACGTTCAGAGTGGCCGATGATGATGTACTGTGCGCCGATGTCTTTCAGCATAGCAGCAGAGGTTTCACCGGTGAATGCGCCGGACAGGTTCAGGTCCACGTTTTGCGCACCCAGCATGATGTGGCTGCCTTCAGCTTCGCGCTTCGCCATATCGATGTACATTTCCGGTGGTGCGATTGCAACCGCACAGCCAGCAACACCTGCCAGCTCTTTACGCAGGTTAGAAACCAGCTCGTGAACCATGTGGCGGCTGCCGTTCAGTTTCCAGTTACCCATCACTAAAGGATGTCGCATTTTAATTCTCCACGCTTATAAGCGAATAAAGGAAGATGGCCGCCCCGCAGGGCAGCAGGTCTGTGAAACAGTATAGAGATTCATCGGCACAAAGGCTTTGCTTTTTGTCATTTATTCAAACCTTCAAGCGATTCAGATAGCGCCAGCTTAATCGGTTCAACAGCGAAGGTCAGCCCCTTTTCGCCGTTGTCCGCGACAACATAACGCAGTGCACCTTCTGTCTCGGTGTAATAACGTTTGTTTTTCCCCGCCGTTAGCAGCGACTGCAGTTTTTTCTGGCTTTGTGTTTTGGTCATTAATGGGGTGAGTGTGCGGATCACTGCTGCCATGTATTCCTGAGCTTTCGCTTTCGCTGCTTTTTGCTCTGGCCCCTGGATGGGTAGCCAGGTCATTTGAATGCTTTTGATTTTTAAGGTACCGCGCTCCAGCGCTGTAGAAGCATACAAGTTCTCGTTAATTTTACTTGCAGCACGAGTGAGATTGGCTTTGTCGGGACTGCTGTCGATGGCACGAAATTCGTTCAGTGGCAGGCTAGGATTCTGGCTGTTAAAGTCTTCTCGAAACTGGCTGATGGAGAGATCGAAAGTAGGGGCTCCAGCCAGCAGATAAGGCGCGGTCGTTGCCGTATCTGGTGTTTGTGCATGCGCCGTTGTTGTAACGGTTAATGCAGAACATAAGAGAAAAAACAGCGTACACCCTGGCTTCATTGACAGTACCTTTTGTTATGACTGGCTCCGATTAAAACGATATCTGTCGCCCTTGTCAAAAGGGTAGAATCCTGGAAAAGACAACCATCAAGGAACTTACATGACCATACAGCAATGGTTATTCTCATTTAAAGGGCGTATTGGACGCCGTGATTTCTGGATTTGGATAGGCCTGTGGTTCGCAGGCATGCTGGTGCTTTTCTCACTGGCGGGTAAAAATTTACTCGATATTCAGACCGCGGCGTTTTGCCTTGTGTGCTTGCTTTGGCCAACAGCGGCAGTAACTGTTAAGCGCTTGCATGATCGCGGGCGTTCCGGCGCATGGGCATTTCTGATGATTGTGGCGTGGATGCTGCTGGCGGGTAACTGGGCGATTTTACCGGGTGTCTGGCAATGGGCGGTGGGGTGTTTTGTCCCGACGTTGATTCTGGTGATGATGCTTATCGATCTTGGTGCGTTTGTTGGCACACAAGGCGAAAATAAATATTGAGGTAGCCTGAGTTTAACGGACACTCCTTCCTGAAATAGAATGGCATCAGAAGGAGCTAATAATGAGCAGAAAAAACCAACGTTACTCTAAAGAGTTCAAAGCCGAAGCTGTCAGAACGGTTCTTGAAAATCAACTTTCGATCAGTGAAGGCGCTTCCCGATTATCCCTTCCTGAAGGCACTTTAGGACAATGGGTTACCGCCGCCAGAAAAGGGCTCGGTACTCCTGGTTCCCGCACGGTGGCTGAACTGGAATCTGAAATTCTGCAACTGCGTAAGGCGTTAAATGAAGCTCGCCTTGAGCGAGATATATTAAAAAA
>NZ_MDGW01000583.1:0-17458 GCF_001712525.1 Shigella sp. FC1661 | reverse complement strand
GTCTTCGGTGAACGCACTCTGGCCACACTGGAGCGTCTTCTGAGCCTGCTGTCGGCCTTTGAGGTCGTGGTATGGATGACGGATGGCTGGCCGCTGTATGAATCACGCCTGAAGGGAAAGCTGCACGTTATCAGCAAGCGTTACACTCAGCGCATTGAGCGACATAATCTGAATCTGAGACAACATCTGGCAAGGCTGGGACGGAAGTCACTGTCGTTCTCAAAATCGGTGGAGCTGCATGACAAGGTCATCGGGCATTATCTGAACATAAAACACTATCAGTAAGTTGGAGTCATTACCGAACATGCAGTCTGACGTAACAGGGATCTTACTGTTTAATGGTTCTCATTTTTTCCAGCTTCTGGAAGGTCCGGAAGAACAGGTTAAAATGATATATCGGGCTATATGCCAGGATCCACGGCACTATAATATTGTTGAGCTGCTGTGCGATTACGCGCCTGCTCGCCGTTTTGGCAAAGCGGGAATGGAATTATTTGATTTGCGCCTGCACGAGCGAGATGACGTTTTACAGGCCGTATTCGACAAAGGCACATCAAAATTTCAGCTAACTTATGATGACAGAGCGCTACAATTTTTTCGTACTTTTGTCCTTGCAACCGAACAATCAACCTATTTCGAGATCCCTGCCGAAGACTCCTGGCTTTTTATCGCTGACGGATCTGATAAAGAACTTGATTCCTGTGCCCTTTCACCAACTATAAACGACCACTTTGCCTTTCATCCTATTGTCGATCCCTTATCGCGGCGGATAATCGCTTTTGAAGCCATTGTGCAAAAAAATGAAGATAGCCCATCAGCCATAGCGGTTGGGCAGCGTAAATACGGGGAAATCTACACAGCGGATCTCAAAAGTAAGGCGCTTGCATTCACGATGGCACACGCACTTGAGCTCGGTGATAAAATGATTTCAATCAATCTATTACCTATGACCCTGGTTAACGAACCTGACGCAGTCTCTTTTTTACTTAATGAAATAAAGGCCAATGCTCTGGTGCCTGAACAAATCATCGTTGAATTTACTGAAAGTGAAGTCATATCTCGGTTTGATGAGTTTGCCGAAGCGATTAAATCGCTAAAGGCTGCTGGTATCAGTGTAGCAATTGATCATTTTGGCGCAGGTTTTGCTGGTTTGTTACTCCTGTCACGCTTCCAGCCTGACAGAATTAAAATCAGTCAGGAATTGATTACCAATGTTCATAAAAGTGGGCCACGGCAGGCAATTATTCAGGCGATCATAAAATGCTGTACATCACTTGAAATTCAAGTCAGTGCTATGGGCGTGGCAACACCAGAAGAGTGGATGTGGCTTGAATCCGCAGGAATTGAGATGTTTCAGGGAGATCTGTTTGCTAAAGCTAAATTGAATGGTATCCCTTCCATAGCGTGGCCAGAGAAAAAATAATTTTCAGCACATTCTTTCACATGATTTCAGTAAATCATCGTGAAAATGAATACGTTACGTTTAAATTTAATCCACATTAAAAATAATGTTTCATCCAATTTAGCTGAAATCTTATTTATACTTTGTACAATTTTAGCGTATATTGTACAAAGTATTATTGGGTCGTGTACAGGCGACGGAGATTTGTGACCGCAAGGAGGAATTGTGGCTTATTACAGCATTGGTGATGTTGCTGAACGTTGCGGGATTAATCCTGTCACTCTCCGGGCCTGGCAACGCCGCTACGGTTTGTTAAAACCACAGCGCAGTGAAGGCGGACACCGACTCTTTGATGAAGAAGACATACAACGCATCGAAGAGATCAAGCGTTGGATAAGTAATGGCGTCCCTGTAGGCAAAGTTAAAGCATTACTGGAAACCACCAGCCAGGATACGGAAGATGACTGGAGCCGCCTGCAAGAAGAGATGATGTCAATTCTTCGCATGGCTAATCCTGCCAAACTACGCGCGAGAATTATTTCACTGGGTCGAGAGTACCCAGTAGATCAATTGATTAATCATGTTTACCTTCCTGTTCGCCAGCGTCTCGTGCTTGATCACAACACCTCCCGCATTATGAGCAGTATGTTTGACGCGCATTAATTGAATACGCAGCAACCTCGCTTTTCGAAATGCGCCGTAAGCCCGGTAAAGAAGCCATTCTGATGGCGTGGAATGTTGAAGAGAGAGCACGATTGTGGCTGGAAGCATGGCGTTTATCATTGTCAGGATGGCACATTTCTGTTCTTGCTGATCCCATTGAATCGCCGCGCCCGGAACTGTTCCCGACGCAAACATTGATTGTCTGGACAGGCATGGCACCAACGAGAAGGCAAAACGAACTTTTACAACACTGGGGTGAGCAAGGTTATAAAGTCATCTTTCATGCCCCCTAATTTCACCTTTATCCCGCCCCTTAGACAGAATGTTATAATCTGAACCCACAACAGCATTTGTACCGGAGCTGATCCGTTGCAAAATGCTCACCGGGAGAATTCAGGTAATCCCTCTATCACACTCTGTACATATCACAGCCAAAGGACAGACCAGATTGAAGTGGTAAAACCGATCGTGCACACTACGCAGTCTCACAACTAACAAGAGGTTATTATCCTGATGGATCAGGTCGTTGTTTTTCAAAAGATGTTTGAGCAAGTGAGAAAAGAGCAAAACTTCTCCTGGTTTTATTCAGAATTAAAACATCACCGTATTGCACATTACATTTATTATCTGGCTACGGATAACATCAGAATTATTACTCACGATGACACGGTTTTGTTATTAAGAGGAACCAGGAACCTGTTAAAAGTTAGTACGACCAAGAACCCTGCTAAAATAAAAGAGGCCGCATTGCTTCATATTTACGGAAAATCTACATTTCGGGAATACTGTTCAACACTGGCAGGCGCGGGCGTTTTCCGTTGGGTTACTGATGTTAATCATAACAAACGCAGTTACTACGCCATTGATAATACGCTTTTATATATTGAAGATGTAGAAAATAATAAACCATTAATCTAGCTAAAGTTGGATGCTTAAGAAATGCTTCATAATTCAGTAAGGCATTAGCATAATGGGAATAAAAGTACAGAGACTATCCCTATGGATGATAAATACTGTCCTTTTATTGCTACCCATAAATAATCACCAGGCCAATACTATCAAATTGATATTTGAAATGTGATCACTTGACTTTCTATTCGTTATTTTATAACGGTTAATATATTTATAAAAACAACGGGTGTGCCATACGCCCGTTTCAATACTTAACGCACATGTGTTTTGGTTTATTCATCATCCAGTTATACGTATTTTAGCCAGGAACAGGTTAAACCTTTCCTATATAACTCAAAAATTGAAACCTTATTCTCATGTCATGTTTATATTCATTATTATCGTTATATAAAAAGGCAACCATAATGTTTAGCAAATTGGCACCAAGTAGCATAAAGGTTATGTTTTAATTACAGGATGTTCAGTCATTTGAATGTATAACATTATAGCTAAACAAATCTAAAACGAAGTGAATAATTTATTGTTTTCACTAAATCTCATTTTGTTTAACATCCATTGAGATTCCTTGCTTTAAATTTTGTTTTATATAAGCAATCGTTTTAATTAATTT
Organism: Shigella sp. FC1661; assembly: GCF_001712525.1. Classification (NCBI taxonomy): domain Bacteria; kingdom Pseudomonadati; phylum Pseudomonadota; class Gammaproteobacteria; order Enterobacterales; family Enterobacteriaceae; genus Shigella; species Shigella sp. FC1661. The sequence goes on along the minus strand of NZ_MDGW01000583.1, from coordinate 13,871 downwards.
ATTTTTTGAAGGGGTAATATACTCATATGCAAAATAAAGAAATGAACATCCAAATGAACTATATTAAATACCGTGGGATAAGACATAACAAATGAAGTGGGTAGTAATTGACACGGTAATTCAACCTACATGCGGCATATCTTTTTCAGCCATATGGGGTGATATGAAAATGATCATCTGGTATCAATCTACTATATTTCTTCCTCCTGGAAGTATATTTACACCGGTTAAGCTTGGTATTATCCTTCAGGAAAAAGAATATCCTATTACTATTTATAACATTGCACCATTCAACAAGAATTTATGGAGTTTACTCAAAAGCAGTCAAGAGTGTCCTCCAGGAGAAAGCAAAATAACAAATAAATGTTTACATAATAGTTGCATTATAAAAATATGCTCGATATGCTATTAATAATATCCACATAAATAAAACAACGGGCGTGTTATACGCCCGTTTCAATATTTAACTCATGGAGAGATTACATGTTTTCGATGATCGCTTCACCAAACTCTGAACATTTCAGCAGCTTAGCGCCTTCCATCAGACGTTCAAAGTCATAAGTTACGGTTTTCGCGTTGATAGCACCTTCCATACCTTTAACAATTAAATCAGCCGCTTCAGTCCACCCCATATGGCGCAGCATCATCTCAGCGGAGAGGATGATAGAGCCTGGATTTACTTTGTCCTGACCGGCGTATTTCGGCGCAGTACCGTGGGTGGCTTCAAACAGGGCGCATTCGTCACCGATGTTTGCTCCAGGGGCGATACCGATACCGCCAACCTGCGCTGCCAGGGCGTCAGAAATGTAGTCACCGTTCAGGTTCATACAGGCGATAACATCATATTCAGCCGGACGCAGCAGGATCTGTTGCAGGAATGCATCAGCAATCACGTCTTTAATGACGATCTCTTTGCCGGTGTTCGGGTTTTTAACTTTCAGCCACGGGCCGCCGTCGATCAGTTCACCGCCAAACTCTTCACGCGCCAGCTGGTAGCCCCAGTCTTTAAACGCGCCTTCGGTGAACTTCATGATGTTGCCTTTGTGCACCAGAGTCACAGAGTCACGATCGTTAGCAATTGCGTATTCGATCGCTGCACGAACCAGACGTTTGGTGCCTTCTTCCGAACACGGCTTAATACCGATACCACAATGTTCCGGGAAGCGAATTTTCTTCACCCCCATCTCTTCACGCAGGAATTTAATCACTTTCTCGGCGCCGGCAGAGTCTGCTTTCCATTCGATACCCGCATAAATGTCTTCCGAGTTTTCACGGAAGATAACCATATCGGTCAGTTCAGGGTGTTTAACCGGGCTTGGAGTGCCCTGATAGTAACGTACCGGACGCAGGCAGATGTAGAGATCCAGTTCCTGGCGCAGGGCAACGTTCAGAGAGCGAATACCGCCACCAACAGGAGTGGTCAGCGGACCTTTAATGGCAACGCGATATTCACGAATCAGATCAAGGGTTTCAGCAGGCAGCCAGACATCCTGACCATAAACCTGTGTGGATTTTTCACCGGTGTAAATTTCCATCCAGGAGATTTTACGCTCGCCTTTATAGGCTTTCTCGACTGCAGCGTCGACCACTTTCAGCATGGCTGGGGTTACATCTACACCGATTCCATCACCTTCAATGTAAGGGATAATCGGATTTTCAGGAACGTTGAGTTTGCCGTTTTGCAGGGTGATCTTCTTGCCTTGTGCCGGAACAACTACTTTACTTTCCATTCACCTCTCCTTCGAGCGCTACTGGTTTGCTCGTCTGCCACCACGTTGCATATGCGTTTGCGTCCTGCGATACGGATGCTTTAGAGCAATTTTTTGTTAATGATTTGTAATTGGCTTGTCAATACTACCCTATTGTTTGCCGTCATGAAAGATGCGCGTTATTAGGCTATAATGCGGCAATTCATAATCTCTGAAAATACCATGCAAAAAACTTCTTTTAGAAATCACCTGGTTAAGCGATTCAGCTCGCAACGTTCTACCAGGCGTAAACCTGAAAACCAGCCCACGCGTGTGATCCTGTTCAATAAACCCTACGATGTTCTTCCGCAGTTCACCGATGAAGCCGGACGCAAAACATTAAAAGAATTCATCCCGGTTCAGGGCGTTTATGCAGCAGGTCGTCTTGACCGCGATAGCGAAGGGTTACTGGTGCTGACCAATAACGGCGCGTTGCAGGCGCGTTTAACCCAGCCGGGCAAACGCACCGGGAAAATCTATTATGTGCAGGTGGAAGGTATTCCCACACAAGACGCACTTGAAGCCTTGCGCAATGGCGTAACCTTAAATGATGGCCCTACCCTGCCCGCCGGCGCGGAGCTGGTTGACGAACCAGCGTGGTTATGGCCGCGGAATCCACCAATTCGTGAACGCAAAAGTATTCCCACCAGCTGGCTGAAGATCACCTTATATGAAGGACGTAATCGCCAGGTGCGCCGCATGACCGCCCATGTTGGTTTCCCCACGCTGCGACTGATTCGTTATGCGATGGGTGATTACACTTTGGATAACCTTGCCAATGGCGAATGGCGAGAAGCAACAGAATAAGGATGCACAATGTTTAAACCGCACGTTACCGTTGCTTGCGTAGTGCACGCAGAGGGTAAATTTTTAGTCGTTGAAGAGACGATTAATGGTAAAGCGTTATGGAACCAACCTGCCGGGCATCTGGAAGCCGATGAAACCTTAGTGGAAGCTGCCGCCCGTGAGCTATGGGAAGAAACCGGCATCAGCGCGCAACCGCAACACTTTATTCGTATGCATCAGTGGATTGCGCCAGATAAAACGCCGTTTTTGCGTTTCCTCTTTGCCATTGAGCTTGAGCAAATATGCCCGACCCAGCCTCATGACAGCGATATCGACTGCTGTCGTTGGGTCAGCGCCGAAGAAATTTTAAAGGCGTCAAATCTTCGTTCGCCGCTGGTGGCGGAAAGTATCCGTTGTTATCAAAGCGAGCAACGCTATCCGCTGGAGATGATTGGCGATTTTAACTGGCCTTTTACAAAGGGTGTCATCTAAAAGGCTGCGTGATAGAATACGCCGCCTTGAAGTTCAATGTCGTGAGTGATCCAATGTCTGAAACCGCAAAAAAAGTAATCGTCGGCATGTCCGGCGGTGTCGATTCCTCCGTTTCTGCCTGGCTGTTGCAACAACAGGGATATCAGGTTGAAGGCCTGTTTATGAAGAACTGGGAAGAAGACGACGGTGAGGAATATTGCACAGCGGCAGCGGATCTGGCTGATGCCCAGGCTGTCTGCGACAAGCTCGGCATTGAACTGCACACCGTTAACTTTGCTGCCGAGTACTGGAACAACGTCTTCGAACTGTTCCTTGCCGAATATAAAGCCGGTCGCACGCCGAATCCGGATATTCTGTGCAACAAAGAGATCAAATTTAAAGCTTTCCTCGAATTTGCCGCCGAAGATTTAGGTGCCGATTATATCGCTACCGGTCATTACGTACGTCGGGCCGATGTCGATGGCAAGAGCCGCCTGCTGCGTGGTCTGGACAGCAATAAAGACCAGAGCTACTTCCTTTATACGCTCAGCCATGAGCAGATTGCGCAAAGCCTGTTCCCGGTCGGCGAACTGGAAAAACCGCAGGTGCGTAAGATTGCTGAAGATCTTGGTCTGGTCACCGCGAAGAAAAAAGACTCTACCGGCATTTGCTTCATTGGCGAACGTAAATTCCGCGAGTTCCTGGGCCGTTATCTCCCGGCGCAACCGGGCAAAATCATTACCGTCGATGGCGATGAAATTGGTGAGCACCAGGGGCTGATGTATCACACTCTCGGTCAGCGTAAAGGTCTGGGTATCGGTGGCACCAAAGAAGGCACCGAAGAACCGTGGTATGTGGTGGACAAAGACGTCGAAAACAACATTCTGGTTGTTGCGCAGGGCCATGAACACCCGCGGCTGATGTCTGTCGGGTTGATTGCCCAGCAGTTGCACTGGGTCGATCGCGAACCATTCACCGGTACTATGCGTTGCACGGTAAAAACCCGCTATCGCCAGACCGATATCCCTTGCACCGTCAAGGCGCTGGACGATGATCGCATTGAAGTGATTTTCGATGAACCGGTTGCCGCCGTGACGCCGGGCCAGTCTGCCGTCTTCTATAACGGTGAAGTGTGCCTCGGTGGCGGTATTATTGAGCAGCGTCTGCCGCTGCCGGTCTGATTATTATCTTTACTTAAAACAAGGAAGCAGTGAACGTGGCAAAGAATTACTATGACATCACCCTCGCCCTGGCCGGTATTTGTCAGTCGGCACGCCTGGTGCAACAACTCGCTCACCAGGGGCATTGTGATGCCGATGCGCTACACGTCTCACTCAACAGTATTATTGATATGAACCCCAGCTCGACGCTGGCGGTTTTTGGCGGTAGCGAAGCCAACCTGCGCGTCGGGCTGGAAACCCTGCTCGGCGTGCTCAATGCCAGCAGTCGCCAGGGCTTAAACGCCGAATTAACCCGCTACACACTCAGCTTGATGGTGCTTGAGCGCAAACTCTCCTCAGCGAAAGGCGCGCTCGACACTCTGGGCAACCGGATCAACGGCCTGCAACGCCAGCTCGAACACTTCGATTTACAGTCCGAAACGCTGATGAGCGCGATGGCTGCTATCTATGTTGATGTGATCAGCCCGCTTGGCCCGCGCATTCAGGTCACCGGTTCCCCTGCTGTACTGCAAAGCCCACAAGTGCCGGCGAAAGTTCGCGCAACCCTGCTGGCAGGCATTCGCGCCGCCGTGCTCTGGCACCAGGTCGGCGGCGGACGTCTGCAACTGATGTTTTCTCGTAATCGCCTGACCACTCAGGCAAAACAAATTCTTGCTCATTTAACCCCGGAGTTGTGATCTATGGAATTATCCTCACTGACCGCCGTTTCCCCTGTCGATGGACGCTACGGCGATAAAGTCAGCGCGCTGCGCGGGATTTTCAGCGAATATGGTTTGCTGAAATTCCGTGTACAAGTTGAAGTACGTTGGCTGCAAAAACTGGCCGCGCACGCAGCGATCAAGGAAGTTCCTGCTTTTGCTGCCGACGCAATCGGTTACCTTGATGCAATTGTCGCCAATTTCAGCGAAGAAGATGCCGCACGCATCAAAACCATCGAGCGTACCACTAACCACGACGTTAAAGCGGTTGAGTATTTCCTGAAAGAAAAAGTGGCGGAGATCCCGGAACTGCACGCGGTTTCTGAATTCATCCACTTTGCCTGTACTTCGGAAGATATCAATAACCTCTCCCACGCATTAATGCTGAAAACCGCGCGTGATGAAGTGATCCTGCCGTACTGGCGTCAACTGATTGATGGCATTAAAGATCTCGCCGTTCAGTACCGCGATATCCCGCTGCTGTCTCGTACCCACGGTCAGCCAGCCACGCCGTCAACCATCGGTAAAGAGATGGCAAACGTCGCCTACCGTATGGAGCGCCAGTACCGCCAGCTTAACCAGGTGGAGATCCTCGGCAAAATCAACGGCGCGGTCGGTAACTATAACGCCCACATCGCCGCTTACCCGGAAGTTGACTGGCATCAGTTCAGCGAAGAGTTCGTCACCTCGCTGGGTATTCAGTGGAACCCGTACACTACCCAGATTGAACCGCACGACTACATTGCCGAACTGTTTGATTGCGTTGCGCGCTTCAACACCATTCTGATCGACTTTGACCGTGACGTCTGGGGTTATATCGCCCTTAACCACTTCAAACAGAAAACCATTGCTGGTGAGATTGGTTCTTCCACCATGCCGCATAAAGTTAACCCGATCGACTTCGAGAACTCCGAAGGGAATCTGGGCCTTTCCAACGCGGTATTACAGCATCTGGCAAGCAAACTGCCGGTTTCCCGCTGGCAGCGTGACCTGACCGACTCCACCGTGCTGCGTAACCTCGGCGTGGGTATCGGTTATGCGCTGATTGCGTATCAATCCACCCTGAAAGGCGTGAGCAAACTGGAAGTGAACCGTGACCATCTGCTGGATGAGCTGGATCACAACTGGGAAGTGCTGGCGGAGCCAATCCAGACAGTTATGCGTCGCTATGGCATCGAAAAACCGTACGAGAAGCTGAAAGAGCTGACTCGTGGTAAGCGCGTTGACGCCGAAGGCATGAAGCAGTTTATCGACGGTCTGGCGTTGCCAGAAGAAGAGAAAGCCCGCCTGAAAGCGATGACGCCGGCAAACTACATTGGTCGCGCCATCACCATGGTTGATGAGCTGAAATAAACTCGTATCAGTGCCGGATGGCGATGCTGTCCGGCCTGCTTATTAAGATTATCCGCTTTTTATTTTTTCACTTTACCTCCCCTCCCCGCTGGTTTATTTAATGTTTACCCCCATAACCACATAATCGCGTTACACTATTTTAATAATTAAGACAGGGAGAAATAAAAATGCGCGTACTGGTTGTTGAAGACAATGCGTTGTTACGTCACCACCTTAAAGTTCAGATTCAGGATGCTGGTCATCAGGTCGATGATGCAGAAGATGCCAAAGAAGCCGATTATTATCTCAATGAACATTTACCGGATATTGCGATTGTCGATCTCGGATTGCCAGACGAGGACGGTCTGTCACTGATTCGCCGCTGGCGTAGCAATGATGTTTCACTGCCGATTCTGGTATTAACCGCCCGTGAAAGCTGGCAGGACAAAGTCGAAGTATTAAGTGCTGGTGCTGATGATTACGTGACTAAACCATTTCATATTGAAGAGGTGATGGCGCGAATGCAGGCATTAATGCGGCGTAATAGCGGTCTGGCTTCACAGGTCATTTCGCTACCACCGTTTCAGGTTGATCTCTCTCGCCGTGAATTATCTATTAATGACGAAGTGATCAAACTGACCGCGTTCGAATACACCATTATGGAAACGTTGATACGCAATAATGGCAAAGTGGTGAGCAAAGATTCGTTAATGCTCCAACTCTATCCGGATGCGGAGCTGCGGGAAAGCCATACCATTGATGTACTGATGGGACGTCTGCGCAAAAAAATTCAGGCACAATATCCGCAAGAAGTGATTACTACCGTTCGCGGCCAGGGCTATTTGTTCGAATTGCGCTGATGAAAAAATTACTGCGTCTTTTTTTCCCGCTCTCGCTGCGGGTACGTTTTCTGTTGGCAACGGCTGCGGTAGTACTGGTGCTTTCGCTTGCCTACGGAATGGTCGCGCTGATCGGTTATAGCGTCAGTTTCGATAAAACTACGTTTCGGCTGTTACGTGGCGAGAGCAATCTGTTCTATACCCTTGCGAAGTGGGAAAACAATAAGTTGCATGTCGAGTTACCCGAAAATATCGACAAGCAAAGCCCCACCATGACGCTAATTTATGATGAGAACGGGCAGCTTTTATGGGCGCAACGTGACGTGCCCTGGCTGATGAAGATGATCCAGCCTGACTGGCTGAAATCGAATGGTTTTCATGAAATTGAAGCGGATGTTAACGATACCAGCCTCTTGCTGAGTGGAGATCATTCGATACAGCAACAGTTGCAGGAAGTGCGGGAAGATGATGACGACGCGGAGATGACCCACTCGGTGGCAGTAAACGTCTACCCGGCAACATCGCGGATGCCAAAATTAACCATTGTGGTGGTGGATACCATTCCGGTGGAGCTAAAAAGTTCCTATATGGTCTGGAGCTGGTTTATCTATGTGCTCTCAGCCAATCTGCTGTTAGTGATCCCGCTGCTGTGGGTCGCCGCCTGGTGGAGTTTACGCCCCATCGAAGCCCTGGCAAAAGAAGTCCGCGAACTGGAAGAACATAACCGCGAATTGCTCAATCCAGCCACAACGCGAGAACTGACCAGTCTGGTACGAAACCTGAACCGATTGTTAAAAAGTGAACGCGAACGTTACGACAAATACCGTACGACGCTCACCGACCTGACCCATAGTCTGAAAACGCCACTGGCGGTGCTGCAAAGTACGCTGCGTTCTCTGCGTAGTGAAAAGATGAGCGTCAGTGATGCTGAGCCGGTAATGCTGGAGCAAATCAGCCGCATTTCACAGCAAATTGGCTACTACCTGCATCGTGCCAGTATGCGCGGCGGGACATTGCTCAGCCGCGAGCTGCATCCGGTCGCCCCACTGCTGGACAATCTCACCTCAGCGCTGAACAAAGTGTATCAACGCAAAGGGGTCAATATCTCTCTCGATATTTCGCCAGAGATCAGCTTTGTCGGTGAGCAGAACGATTTTGTCGAGGTGATGGGCAACGTGCTGGATAATGCCTGTAAATATTGCCTCGAGTTTGTCGAAATTTCTGCAAGGCAAACCGACGAGCATCTCTATATTGTGGTCGAGGATGATGGCCCCGGTATTCCATTAAGCAAGCGAGAGGTCATTTTCGACCGTGGTCAACGGGTTGATACTTTACGCCCTGGGCAAGGTGTAGGGCTGGCGGTAGCCCGCGAAATCACCGAGCAATATGAGGGTAAAATCGTCGCCGGAGAGAGCATGCTGGGCGGTGCGCGGATGGAGGTGATTTTTGGTCGCCAGCATTCTGCGCCGAAAGATGAATAAATATGTCCATACTTCACGCATTACGTTAAGCATCCGTTATAATCGGTTGCAGATACCAGCCTGTGGATGCTTAACATGGAATACCAACTCACTCTTAACTGGCCCGATTTTCTTGAACGTCACTGGCAGAAACGCCCGGTGGTGTTAAAACGCGGCTTTAATAATTTTATTGACCCGATCTCTCCAGACGAGTTGGCGGGTCTGGCGATGGAAAGCGAAGTTGACAGTCGACTGGTCAGTCACCAGGATGGCAAATGGCAGGTCAGCCACGGCCCGTTCGAAAGCTACGATCATCTCGGTGAAACCAACTGGTCATTACTGGTACAGGCAGTGAACCACTGGCATGAGCCGACCGCCGCGCTGATGCGACCGTTCCGTGAACTACCGGACTGGCGTATTGATGATCTGATGATTTCTTTTTCTGTACCTGGCGGCGGCGTCGGCCCGCATCTCGATCAGTACGACGTGTTTATCATTCAGGGTACCGGACGTCGTCGCTGGCGAGTGGGCGAAAAGCTGCAAATGAAACAGCACTGCCCACATCCGGATCTGTTACAGGTCGATCCGTTCGAAGCCATCATCGATGAAGAGCTGGAGCCTGGTGATATTCTTTATATTCCGCCAGGATTCCCGCATGAAGGCTACGCGCTGGAAAATGCGATGAACTATTCCGTGGGCTTTCGCGCGCCAAATACGCGGGAACTGATTAGTGGATTTGCCGATTATGTGCTGCAACGTGAACTGGGCGGCAACTACTACAGCGATCCTGATGTTCCACCTCGCGCTCATCCTGCGGATGTTCTGCCTCAAGAGATGGATAAACTGCGTGAGATGATGCTCGAATTGATCAACCAGCCGGAACACTTTAAGCAATGGTTTGGCGAGTTTATATCCCAGTCACGTCATGAACTGGATATCGCGCCGCCGGAACCGCCTTATCAGCCAGATGAAATCTACGATGCGCTGAAACAAGGTGATGTGCTGGTGCGCCTGGGTGGTCTGCGCGTATTGCGCATTGGCGACGACGTGTATGCCAATGGTGAGAAGATCGATTCCCCGCACCGTCCGGCACTGGATGCACTCGCCAGCAACATTGCGCTGACTGCGGAGAATTTTGGCGATGCGCTGGAAGATCCGTCATTCCTCGCGATGCTCGCGGCGCTGGTCAATAGCGGGTATTGGTTCTTCGAAGGGTAAGTTTGGATTTAAGCCGGATGCGGCATCACATGCCGCATCCCTTTTCGCTTACTTCCGTTGCGCCGTTAACTCGGCAATACGGACGATCACCTGCACCGCTTTTTCCATACCTTCCAGAGTCACAAACTCATGCTTACCATGATAGTTGTAACCGCCAGTGAACAAGTTCGGGCACGGTAATCCCATAAACGACAACTGCGCGCCGTCGGTACCGCCGCGGATCGGTTTCAGTTCCGGTTCAATATCGCAGTCACGCATCGCCTGCTGGGCGATATCGAGAATATGCGGATGCTCAACCACTTTCTCGCGCATATTGTAGTAACTGTCTTCAATCACCAGTTCAATGTAGCAATCAGGATGTAACCCTTTGCCCACTTTTTTGGCGATCTCCATCATTTTACATTTACGCGCTTCAAACTGTTTACGGTCGAAATCACGGATGATGTAGTGCATATCGGCCCGTTCAACGGTGCCTTTCATGCCCGCCAGGTGATAGAAACCTTCATAGCCTTCTGTCATTTCCGGGCTTTCATCCGCCGGAACTTCCGCATGAATACGTGCCGCCAGCGACAGCGCATTTACCATCACTCCTTTCGCCGTGCCCGGATGAACATTGTTACCGACAATTTTGATATTGACCGATGCGGCGTTGAAGTTTTCAAACTCCAGTTCGCCTACGCCACCACCGTCAACAGTGTAAGCCCAGCGGGCATCGAAGGCATCAACATCAAAATGTTTCGCCCCTTTGCCCACTTCTTCATCCGGGGTAAAGGCGACGCGAATATCACCATGCGGAATGTTTTTCTGTTGCAATACCGCCAGCGCGGTCATGATTTCTGCAATACCTGCTTTGTCATCGGCACCTAACAAGGTTTTACCATCGGTGGTAATCAACGTCTGACCCAGTAGCTGATGCAGCACCGGGAACATAACCGGTGATAAAACTTCATCGCCGATACCCAGCGCAATATCGCCACCGCGATAGTTTTCAACAATTTGCGGATTAACATTTTTGCCGCTGCAATCCGGTGAGGTATCCACATGAGAAATAAAGCCAATCGCCGGGATATCGCCAGGGACGTTAGCCGGTAACGTCGCCATCAAAGTGCCCTTCTCACTTAAGGTCACATTGATAAGCCCCATTTCTTCGAGCTGCTCTTTCAGCAGATGCAATAACTTCCATTGGCCTTCCGTGCTGGGAACCTGTCTCACCCCTGCTTTTGATTGGGTATCCAGAGACACGTAGTTCAAAAATCGCTCAAGTAGTTTATCCATGTAGTCACCCTCACTTTTTGTGACAACATTATTAAGAAGCAAGAAAAGACAAATATTGCGTCAGGTCACTTTTACCCCTGCAAGCGGGAATATTTATCAGCATTACCTTAATGAATATAAAGCTAAGCCAGTAATTCACAACAAAGATTGGCGATTCAAGCGGTTTGCCGTAGAATTACCGCCCTCATTAAGAGTCACCAAGGTGGTTAACCACAAACCCCGCATCGGTAAGCCATCCGTTGCGTTTACATGGGACAGAGTAAAAAATTGAATAAACAACCGAGTTCGCTTTCACCGCTGGTGCAATTGGCGGGAATTCGCAAATGCTTTGATGGTAAAGAGGTCATTCCCCAGCTGGATCTGACTATCAACAATGGCGAGTTCCTCACGCTGCTTGGCCCTTCTGGCTGCGGTAAAACAACCGTTCTTCGCCTGATTGCAGGTCTGGAAACTGTTGATTCCGGACGCATCATGCTGGATAACGAGGACATCACCCACGTTCCGGCGGAAAACCGCTATGTGAACACTGTTTTCCAAAGCTACGCACTTTTCCCCCACATGACCGTGTTCGAAAATGTGGCCTTTGGGTTGCGCATGCAAAAAACCCCCGCTGCTGAAATTACGCCCCGCGTGATGGAAGCCCTGCGGATGGTGCAACTGGAAACCTTCGCTCAACGTAAACCGCATCAGCTCTCTGGTGGTCAACAGCAACGCGTCGCCATTGCTCGCGCGGTGGTTAACAAGCCTCGTCTGTTGTTGCTGGATGAGTCGCTCTCAGCGCTGGATTACAAACTGCGTAAGCAAATGCAGAACGAGCTGAAAGCGTTACAGCGTAAGCTTGGCATTACATTCGTCTTCGTGACTCACGACCAGGAAGAAGCACTCACCATGTCAGACAGGATTGTGGTGATGCGCGAGGGTCGCATTGAGCAAGACGGCACGCCGCGTGAAATCTACGAAGAGCCGAAAAACCTGTTTGTTGCCGGCTTCATTGGCGAAATTAATATGTTTAACGCCACGGTGATCGAGCGACTCGACGAGCAGCGCGTACGCGCCAACGTTGAAGGCCGCGAATGTAATATCTACGTTAACTTCGCCGTTGAACCGGGGCAAAAACTGCATGTTCTGCTGCGCCCGGAAGACTTACGTGTTGAAGAGATTAACGACGACAACCACGCTGAAGGGCTGATTGGTTACGTTCGTGAGCGTAACTACAAAGGCATGACGCTGGAGTCGGTTGTTGAACTGGAAAATGGCAAGATGGTGATGGTCAGCGAATTCTTCAATGAAGACGATCCTGACTTTGACCACTCTCTCGACCAAAAAATGGCCATTAATTGGGTAGAAAGCTGGGAGGTCGTACTGGCTGATGAAGAACACAAGTAAGTTCCAGAATGTAGTGATTGTCACTATTGTCGGTTGGCTTGTGTTGTTTGTCTTTCTGCCCAACCTGATGATCATTGGCACCAGCTTTTTGACCCGCGACGACGCCAGTTTCGTCAAAATGGTCTTGACGCTGGATAACTACACGCGTCTGCTCGATCCGCTCTATTTTGAAGTGCTATTGCACTCGCTGAATATGGCGCTGATCGCCACCCTCGCCTGCCTGGTGCTGGGCTATCCATTTGCCTGGTTTCTGGCGAAGCTGCCACACAAGGTGCGTCCGCTGCTGCTGTTTCTGCTGATTGTTCCGTTCTGGACCAACTCATTGATTCGTATCTACGGGCTGAAAATTTTCCTCAGCACCAAAGGCTATCTCAACGAGTTTTTGCTCTGGCTGGGCGTTATCGACACACCAATCCGTATCATGTTCACGCCCAGTGCGGTGATTATCGGTCTGGTTTACATTCTGCTGCCGTTTATGGTGATGCCGCTGTACTCCAGTATCGAAAAACTGGATAAGCCGTTGCTTGAGGCGGCGCGCGATCTCGGTGCCAGCAAGTTACAGACTTTTATCCGCATCATTATTCCACTGACGATGCCGGGGATTATTGCCGGATGTCTGCTGGTGATGCTGCCAGCGATGGGCCTGTTCTATGTGTCCGACCTGATGGGCGGTGCGAAAAACCTGCTGATCGGTAACGTCATCAAGGTACAGTTCCTCAATATTCGTGACTGGCCGTTTGGTGCAGCCACCAGCATTACGCTGACTATCGTAATGGGCCTGATGTTGCTGGTTTACTGGCGCGCTTCTCGTTTGCTGAATAAGAAGGTGAGCGAATTAGATGATTAATCATTTATATTCAATGCATTAAGTTTGTTTTTGAGTGGTTTTGCCGTTTAAGGTAACGGCGTTATAGATCCTATCAAAATCAATCAATTCCATTCTGGTTTTGGAGAAAGATTTTTCGAGAGCTTCGGTCTTTAACTAAAACTGATTGCGTATAACCCCAATACCCCTCCCCGACTATCTGAATGGTCGGGGAGGCACTTCACGCACAAAATATCATCCCTGCGCCGTTGATTACTCTGCAGGTGAAGTCGGCCACTCAATATCAGGTGCAGTTGATGTATCAACACGGTTCAGCAACACCTGAAGTGGCACACTGAATTTGGCCACCTGAACAGAGGTGATATGCTCACCTCAGAACAACACAGGTGCTCCAATGAAAAAAAGAAATTTTAGCGCAGAGTTTAAACGCGAATCCGCTCAACTGGTTGTTGACCAGAAATACACGGTGGCAGATGCCGCCAAAGCTATGGATGTTGGCCTTTCCACAATGACAAGATGGGTCAAACAACTGCGTGATGAGCGTCAGGGCAAAACACCAAAAGCCTCTCCGATAACACCAGAACAAATCGAAATACGTAAGCTGAGGAAAAAGCTACAACGCATTGAAATGGAGAATGAAATATTAAAAAA
>NZ_MDGW01000582.1:0-17700 GCF_001712525.1 Shigella sp. FC1661 | reverse complement strand
TTTGCCGTTACGCACCACCCCGTCAGTAGCTGAACAGGAGGGACAGCTGATAGAAACAGAAGCCACTGGAGCACCTCAAAAACACCATCATACACTAAATCAGTAAGTTGGCAGCATCACCTCATGTTCCCTGTATAAAACCAGGGGAGTGATTTCTCACTCCCCCTTTCCACTTAATGCATTATTTCCAGCAAATCAGACAGTAATTCTTTTTGCCGCGACGTAGTAAGGTAAAACGACCAAACAGACGATCTTCTTCTTTAAAGAAGTATTCAGGATCGGACTGTTTTTCACCGTTAATGGTGATGGCATTGGAGGCGATAGTTTTACGCGCCTGACCACGGGAAGGTTGCAGTTCAGAATCGACCAGCGCCTGCATCAGGTCTGCGCCCTTTTCCATCTCAACCATCGGTACGCCGTCCTGCGCCAGCTGTTCGAAGTCCGCTTCACTCAGCGCACTCAAAGAACCGCTGAACAGGCATTCGGTAATACGTTTTGCCGCCTGTAAACCTTCTTCACCGTGAACCAGACGAGTCACCTGCTCCGCCAGTACATACTGGGCGCGCGGTGCTTTACCGCTGTTTTTATCTTCTTCTTCCAGGGCGTTGATCTCTTCAATGCTCATAAAGGTGAAGAACTTCAGGAAGCGGTAAACGTCGGCATCCGCAGTGTTGATCCAGAACTGGTAGAATTTGTACGGGCTAGTTTTCTTCGGATCCAACCAGACTGCGCCGCCTTCAGTTTTACCAAATTTGGTGCCATCTGCTTTAGTGATCAGCGGAACGGTCAGGCCAAACACCTGATTCTGATGCAGACGACGGGTCAGGTCGATACCAGAAGTGATGTTACCCCACTGGTCAGAACCACCAATTTGCAGCACCACACCGTACTGTTTGTTCAGACAGGCGAAGTCATAACCCTGCAACAGGTTGTAGGAAAACTCAGTGAACGAAATCCCCTGATCTTCACGGTTGAGACGCTGCTTAACCGCTTCTTTGTTGATCATCTGGTTAACGGAGAAGTGTTTGCCAATATCGCGCAGGAAGGTCAGCACATTCATATTGCCGAACCAGTCATAGTTGTTCGCCGCGATAGCAGAGTTTTCTCCACAGTCGAAATCGAGGAACGGGGCAACCTGCTTACGGATTTTGTCCACCCACTCCTGAACAGTTTCTTCGGTGTTCAGCTTACGCTCGGCAGCTTTGAAGCTCGGGTCGCCAATCAGACCCGTCGCGCCGCCTACCAGCGCAACCGGCTTGTGGCCCGCCTGCTGGAAGCGTTTCAGGCATAACAATGGAACAAGATGCCCCAAATGCAAGCTGTCAGCGGTAGGATCGAAGCCGCAATAGAGCGCGATCGGGCCTTGCGCCAGTCGCTCTGCTAACGCTTCCTCGTCCGTCACCTGGGCTACCAGCCCCCGCTCTTGCAATTGTTTAATCAAGTTACTGCTTGCCATCAAAATCTCCATGTATATAACGACTGCACCTTTGCCGGTACACGACTTTTCGCCAGATGCGAAAGAGACATAGAATAAAGTGCCAGAATCAGGAGTACCAGCGATTAAAGCAAGATTTTTGCATCTTTTCAGGGTGCAAGACGATCAATCTTCCACGCATCATTTTCTCGCTGGTACAAAAAGCGGTCATGCAGGCGATGCTCACCGCCCTGCCAGAACTCAATCTGTTCAAGGCTGACGCGAAAACCGCCCCAAAAGCTCGGCAATGGCACTTCGCCCTGTTGAAACTTCTGCTTCAGCTCCAGGAATTTACTTTCAAGGATACCGCGGGCAGAAATGCGACTGGACTGCTTCGAAACCCATGCACCAATCTGGCTATCACGCGGGCGGCTATGAAAATATTTCATCACTTCGAGAGTCGAAAGTCGTTCTGCTTTACCGATCACCATCACCTGGCGTTCAAGGGTATGCCACGGGAACAGCAGGCTAACGCGCGGATTATTTTCAATTTGATGTGCTTTACGGCTACCGAGGTTGGTGTAAAACACCATGCCTTTTTCGTCGTAATGTTTGAGTAAAACGATGCGTTGATAAGGCTGAGCATGTTCATCCACGGTAGCGACCACCATCGCGGTAGGGTCTGCCAGTTTGGCTTCACACGCCTGAGAGAGCCAACGTTCAAAAAGGGTTAATGGATCGGCGGGAAGATCGCGACGGCGTAACCCGCCTTTGGTGTATTCACGGCGCAGATGCGCGATTTGCTGCAATTCGTCGTTATCAGACATGGTTTTCTTTACGGATTGTCAGTGGGTGACGCTATTGTGCGCCGCCCCTGGAAAAATCTCAACGCTGTGGATTTTGTAACTGACAGTTATTCAATACGATGCGGTCGCGTTTATAGACAGTCGCTTCATCGCCTTTCGACCAGAAAACATAGATTCCGTCAGTGTAACGTGCACCAGACGCTGAAATGCCCTGTTTGAGATGCAGTAGTTGATTATCGTAAACAAAACTGACTTCCTGGCGCGGATTATTCAGTTTGACCGTCAACGGTTTTTCATCACACTGGTATTCCAGCGTAGCGGTTTGCATGTGCTCAACCAGTTGATTGAACGCGCTACAGCCGGTGAGAAGCACCGGCAAACAGATCAGTAACAGTTTTTTCATAGACATTTCCCGAAGACTTTCCTGGTCTGGAGGGCAATACGCCCTCCCTAACGTTCCAAGTGTAACGGCAGACGCGGTAAGAAAAATTCAGTTAACTCTGATATCACGGGTTAGCAGGGAAAATAGCCCCCAGTACCGTCTCCTGGCTTGCGCCAGTGACGGAAGGCAGATTTCCTGGTAATCCCGCCAGCGTCCGCCAGGCAAGCCAGGCGAAAGCCAATGCTTCCATGTCATCGCCACTAATGCCAACGGCATCGGTGGTGGTGACTTCTGTGCCTGGCAGTAATGCCGCCAGACGCGCCATGAGTAGCGGATTACGACTACCTCCACCACATACCATCAATCGTTCGCAGCCACCGCTCAACAAAACTTGTTCAGAAATGGTCACGGCGGTGAGTTCTGCCAGTGTGGCCTGAACATCACGGGGATCAACACCCGGAAAATGGCGTAAATGGCGCTCCAGCCAGCCGTAGTTAAAGTATTCGCGTCCGGTGCTTTTCGGTGCAGGTTGCGAGAAATATGGGTCGCTGAGCATATTTTGCAGCAGTGGGAGAATAACTTTACCCGCCCGTGCCCACTCGGCATCTTTATCGTAAGGTTTACCGGCCTGACGCCAGATCCAGGCATCCATCAGCATGTTACCAGGACCGGTATCGTAGCCGCCAACCGGCTGCCCAGGAATGAGCAGTGACAGATTGGCGATGCCGCCAATATTGAGCACCATTCGTCGCTCGGTTGGGTGAGCCAGCAAGGCATGATGGAACGCAGGTACCAGCGGTGCGCCTTGTCCTCCCAAGGCAATATCGCGACGGCGAAAATCACCGACAACCGTAATTCCGGTGCGTGCCACAATTTGATTGTTATCGCCAATCTGTAAAGTGTGTGGTGCCACGCCCGTCGGTTCATGCCAGACGGTTTGACCGTGACAGCCGATCGCAACTATATCTCTCGCCTGCAGGTTTTGTTCCTTAAGCAAGGCATTGACCGCATCAGCAAAAAGTCGCCCGAGTTGAGTATCAAGCTGTCCAAACTGCGAAAGTGTAAGCTGCTGGCCCTGGCAAATATCCAGTACAGCCTGTTTCAGAGACACCGGGATCGGCCAGCTCAAGCTTGCCAGCTGTGCGACCCGGTGTTCATCTATTGTCGCCAACACAACATCAACACCATCAAGGCTGGTGCCTGACATAACGCCAATAAAGCGGCCCGATTTCATAGTTCATCCTTTTTCAATCTGACGTTTGCGCACCACTCAAACATAAACTTTTCGTGAATACCATGCGGAATGACCGATTTTTACCGTTGGTAGTAAAACATTATCTTCAAATCAATAATCATCATGAATGTTTTGTTTATAATTGGTTGATCCTACTTTCATTATGATTTGCTCATATTTGGTAGAACATGTAACCATGGATTCACATATGCCATATACTTTGACCATGAGGGATGCTTGCGTGGCGTTTCATGGTGAACAGGAGATTTTTCAATGATTAAACGCGTATTGGTTGTTTCAATGGTAGGTCTGTCTCTTGTCGGTTGTGTTAATAACGACACCCTGTCAGGGGATGTTTATACCGCTTCTGAAGCGAAACAAGTACAAAATGTCAGCTATGGCACCATCGTTAACGTACGTCCGGTACAGATTCAGGGCGGTGATGATTCCAACGTTATCGGTGCAATTGGCGGTGCTGTTCTTGGTGGTTTCCTGGGGAATACTGTTGGTGGCGGAACCGGGCGTTCTCTGGCTACTGCAGCAGGCGCTGTTGCAGGTGGCGTAGCTGGTCAGGGCGTACAGAGTGCAATGAACAAAACGCAGGGTGTCGAGCTGGAAATTCGTAAAGACGATGGTAATACCATCATGGTGGTACAGAAACAAGGCAACACTCGTTTCTCTCCGGGCCAACGTGTCGTACTGGCCAGCAATGGCAGTCAGGTGACCGTTTCTCCGCGCTAAATAAGTTTGCGTGTGGTCAGGTTACTGACCACACGCCCCCTTCATTTCACCCTTTGGCCTGTAACTCAATGATATTATGCTCAAGTTTTGCGATGAGCGTAATCAGTTGCTCCAGTTCCTCTGCGGAGATGCCATGTAATATTTCCGCGCAGGTTTTGTTAATAACAGCTTCCATTTCGCTGATCAGTGGCTCTGCCTTTTCCGTCAGTTTAATACGTTTAGCCCGACGATCGCTGGCACAAGTTTGACGCGAAATTAACCCTTTTTCTTCCAGTTGGTCCAGAGTACGGACCAGTGATGGCTGCTCGATGCCAATCGCTTTTGCCAGTTGAATTTGCGACTGGTCTGGAGGTAACTGATGGATATTGTGTAACGTAACCCAATGGGTTTGTGTTAACTCCAGCGGTTTCAGGCGATGGTCTATCAGAGCACGCCATATGCGCACCAACCGTGCCAGATCAGAACCTAGTGGCGATTCCAATTTCATCTCCTTATAATTAGCTTGCTAAGATATTATGCGGCTTTTAGAATAGTGTGCAGCAATTTTATTGCTAAAACAAATGTATTGCTGCATTTGGTTACCGTCAGACATATTTTTCAGAAATTGCGCGTAAATTTTTCGCACTTAAAGAATATTTATTAATCTAACGCAATATATTCGGTCGTAAAGGAATCTACTTTGTGAAGTTTATGCTCAATGCAACAGGATTGCCCTTACAAGATCTGGTGTTCGGTGCGTCCGTCTATTTTCCTCCGTTTTTCAAAGCCTTCGCGTTTGGATTCGTCATCTGGCTTGTCGTACACCGCCTGCTTCGTGGCTGGATCTACGCCGGTGACATCTGGCATCCCTTGTAAATGGATTTATCGCTGTTTGCGATTTGCGTTTGCCTTGCTCTGGCAATACTGATTGCGTGGTAACTATGTCAATTAAAACAATTAAGTATTTCTCAACAATCATTGTAGCGATAGTTGCGGTTCTTGCCGGATGGTGGCTGTGGAATTATTACATGCAATCTCCGTGGACACGCGACGGGAAAATACGCGCAGAAAAAGTTTCTATCACCCCACAGGTGTCGGGACGTATTGTTGAGCTGAATATAAAAGACAACCAACTGGTTAACGCGGGGGATCTTCTGCTCACGATCGATAAAACGCCCTTTCAGATCGCCGAGCTGAACGCACAGGCTCAGCTGGCGAAAGCGCAATCTGACCTCGCAAAAGCCAATAACGAAGCGAATCGTCGTCGTCATCTCTCACAAAATTTTATTTCTGCCGAAGAACTCGATACCGCTAACCTCAATGTTAAAGCGATGCAGGCCAGTGTTAATGCCGCACAGGCCACGCTGAAACAGACACAATGGCAACTGGCGCAAACGGAAATTCGCGCCCCGGTGAGTGGTTGGGTGACTAACCTCACTACCCGCATCGGCGATTACGCTGACACCGGGAAACCGCTGTTTGCCCTTGTCGACAGCCACTCGTTTTACGTCATTGGTTATTTTGAAGAAACCAAGTTGCGCCATATCCGCGAAGGTGCACCAGCACAAATTACCCTCTATAGTGATAACAAAACGTTACGGGGTCACGTTTCCAGTATCGGTCGGGCGATTTATGATCAAAGCGTTGAAAGTGACTCAAGCCTTATTCCGGATGTGAAACCTAACGTCCCCTGGGTTCGTCTCGCCCAACGCGTTCCCGTCCGCTTTGCGCTGGATAAAGTTCCAGGCGATGTCACGCTGGTGTCGGGCACCACCTGTAGCATTGCCGTAGGTCAATAATGAACGCATCGTCATGGTCCTTGCGCAATTTGCCCTGGTTCAAGGCCACGCTGGCGCAATGGCGTTATGCGTTACGCAATACCATTGCCATGTGTCTGGCGCTGACGGTTGCCTATTATTTGAATCTGGATGAACCCTATTGGGCGATGACCTCGGCTGCAGTGGTTAGCTTTCCCACCGTTGGCGGTGTCATCAGCAAAAGCCTCGGACGCATCGCTGGCAGTTTACTGGGAGCCATTGCGGCACTGCTTCTTGCCGGGCATACGCTCAATGAGCCGTGGTTTTTTCTATTGAGCATGTCGGCGTGGCTTGGCTTTTGTACCTGGGCCTGTGCGCACTTCACGAATAACGTCGCGTATGCATTTCAACTGGCGGGCTACACGGCTGCCATCATCGCCTTTCCGATGGTTAATATTACTGAGGCCAGCCAGCTGTGGGATATCGCTCAGGCGCGCGTTTGCGAGGTGATAGTCGGTATTTTGTGCGGCGGCATGATGATGATGATCCTGCCTAGCAGTTCCGATGCTACAGCCCTTTTAACCGCATTGAAAAACATGCACGCCCAATTACTGGAACATGCCAGTTTACTCTGGCAGCCTGAAACAAACGATGCCATTCGTGCAGCACATGAGGGGGGGATTGGGCAGATACTGACCATGAATTTGCTGCGTATCCAGGCTTTCTGGAGCCACTATCGTTTTCGCCAGCAAAACGCGCGCCTTAATGCGCTACTCCACCAGCAATTACGTATGACCAGTGTCATCTCCAGCCTGCGACGTATGTTGCTCAACTGGCCCTCACCGCCAGGTGCCACGCGAGAAATTCTCGAACAATTGCTGACGGCGCTCGCCAGTTCGCAAACAGATGCTTACACCGTCGCACGTATTATCGCCCCGCTACGCCCGACCAACGTCGCCGACTACCGGCACGTCGCCTTCTGGCAGCGACTACGTTATTTTTGCCGCCTTTATCTGCAAAGTAGTCAGGAATTACATCGTCTGCAAAGCGGTGTAGATGATCATGCCAGACTCGCACGGACATCCGCTCTGGCTCGTCATACCGACAACGCCGAAGCTATGTGGAGCGGGCTGCGTACATTTTGTACGTTGATGATGATTGGCGCATGGAGTATTGCATCGCAATGGGATGCCGGTGCCAATGCATTAACGCTGGCAGCAATTAGCTGCGTACTCTACTCCGCCGTCGCAGCACCGTTTAAGTCGTTGTCACTGCTGATGCGCACGCTGGTGTTACTTTCGCTATTCAGCTTTGTGGTCAAATTTGGCCTGATGGTCCAGATTAGCGATCTGTGGCAATTTTTACTGTTTCTCTTTCCACTGCTGGCGACAATGCAGCTTCTTAAATTGCAGATGCCCAAATTTGCCGCACTGTGGGGGCAACTGATTGTTTTTATGGGTTCGTTTATCGCTGTCACTAATCCCCCGGTGTATGATTTTGCTGATTTTCTTAACGATAATCTGGCAAAAATCGTTGGCGTTGCGCTGGCTTGGCTAGCGTTCGCCATTCTGCGTCCAGGATCGGATGCTCGTAAAAGCCGCCGCCATATTCGCGCGCTGCGCCGGGATTTTGTCGATCAGCTAAGCCGCCATCCAACACTGAGTGAAAGCGAATTTGAATCGCTCACTTATCATCACGTCAGTCAGTTGAGTAACAGCCAGGATGCGCTGGCTCGCCGTTGGTTATTACGCTGGGGTGTAGTGCTGCTGAACTGTTCTCATGTTGTCTGGCAATTGCGCGACTGGGAATCGAGTTCCGATCCGTTATCGCGAGTACGGGATAACTGTATTTCACTGTTGCGGGGAGTGATGAGTGAGCGTGGCGTTCAGCAAAAATCACTGGCGGCCACACTTGAAGAATTACAGCGGATTTGCGACAGCCTTGCCCGTCATCATCAACCTGCCGCCCGTGAGCTGGCGGCAATTGTCTGGCGGCTGTACTGCTCGCTTTCGCAACTTGAGCAAGCACCACCGCAAGGTACGCAGGCCTCTTAATTACTTAATTACACCACAGGCATAGCGTTCACCGCCACCGCCCAGCGGTTTAGGTTGATCGGACATATTATCGCCGCCAACGTGGACCATCAGCGCTTTGTCTTTGATTTCATCCAGTGATTTCAGACGAGGCGTGATGACGGCATCGGTAGCTTTGCCGTCATTATTGACGACCAGTGCAGGCAGATCGCCTAAATGCCCGGCACCTTCTGGCCCTTCATGTTTACCGGTATTTTGTGGATCAAGATGCCCGCCTGCGGATTCCGCGGCGCTGGCTTTGCCATCTTTGGTGGCTGGCTGGCAGCTTCCTTTGGCATGAATATGGAAGCCATGTTCACCGGGGGGTAATGCTTTCAGATCGGGCGAAAACTCCAGACCTTTATCGGTTTCAGTAATGGTGACGCTACCAATTGACTGCCCTACCCCTTGCGACGTGACGAGGTTCATCTCGACTTTTTCACTGGCAGCTTGTGCGCCGGTTGCAACAACCAGCGCCAGAATAGCCAGACTAAAACGTTTCATAGGACCTCCGTTCATTGTGCATTCCTGAATAAGTGTAAACCAGTGACACATTTTTGAACGGCGGCTATTCCTAAAAGTGCTTACGGTACGTCGTACCCCAGTGCCGCTTTACGGATACGAAACCATTGTTGACGGGTCATTTTCAGTGTTTCTGCTTCGACAGCTGCCCGTACGCGCTCAATTTTACCTGAACCGATAATTGGCAGCGGCTGCGATGGTAAACGTAATACCCAGGCGTAAACCACCTGTTCAATCGAGCCCGCGTTTAACTCCTCTGCCACCACAGCCAGTTCATCACGCAGCGGCTGGAAATAATCATCATTAAACAGACGACCACCACCAAGGCAGGACCACGCCATCGGACGAACACGCAGTTGTTGTAGTTGGTCGAGCGTGCCATCCAGCAGTAACGGCTGATGCACCGGGGATATTTCCACCTGATTAGTGGCAAGGGTAAACGGCAGACGTGATTGCAACAGGGCAAATTGCGCAGGCGTAAAGTTCGATACGCCAAAATGACGCACTTTGCCGCTCTGATGCAGATGTTTGAACGCGTCCGCCACTTCATCGGCATCCATTAACGGGTCTGGTCGGTGGATTAACAGCAGATCCAGATGATCGGTCGCGAGATTAATTAGCGACTGTTCGGCGCTCTTAATGATGTGATCGCGGTCAGTGATGTAATGACCAATGACGTTTTCTTCACGCGCGGTCGTCGCGATACCGCATTTACTGACGATTTCCATCCGTTCACACAGGTGAGGTGCCAGTTTCAGTGCCTCGCCAAACGCCGCTTCGCACTGATAGCCACCATAAATATCAGCATGGTCCACGGTGGTCACGCCGAGATCCAGATGCTCTTCAATAAAACTGACCAGCTGGCGGGCGGACATATTCCAGTCCATCAATCGCCAGTAGCCCATCACAAAACGGGAAAACTCCGGGCCTTGCGGCGCAATAGTAATACGCTGAACCATAATCGCTTCCTCTTATCAGATATGAGAGGAGTATACGCAAGATTAGGTTCAAAAGAGTGATGGTTGCTCCGGTTCGTCTGATGACGCTGGCTTATTTGCGCGTAATTTGCGCATTAATCGCTGCCGACAAAGGCGCAGCACCTCTTGTTTTTCTCCATCGCTCATTTTATTCCAGTTAAAACGCTCATCCCGACTACGAAAACAGCCGCGACAAAACCCGCGTTCGTCAGACTGGCAAATTCCCCGGCACGGGCTCTGGACGGGAAAGAACTCTAATTGCTCCGCCACTTCGCCCTCCTCAGATAAGATTATTACCATTATTGAAGCTGTTAATGTCCAAAGTAGCAACTTTGCTCGCACTAGACCGACTGGTCTGCTACACTCCAACGCATGAACAAACACACCGAACATGATACTCGCGAACATCTCCTGGCGACGGGCGAGCAACTTTGCCTGCAACGTGGATTCACCGGGATGGGGCTAAGCGAATTACTAAAAACCGCTGAAGTGCCGAAAGGGTCCTTCTATCACTACTTTCGCTCTAAAGAAGCGTTTGGCGTTGCCATGCTTGAGCGTCATTACGCCGCATATCACCAGCGACTGACTGAGTTGCTGCAATCCGGCGAAGGTAACTACCGCGACCGCATACTGGCTTATTACCAGCAAACACTGAACCAGTTTTGCCAACATGGAACCATCAGTGGTTGCCTGACAGTAAAACTCTCTGCCGAAGTGTGCGATCTGTCAGAAGATATGCGCAGCGCGATGGATAAAGGTGCTCGCGGCGTGATCGCCCTGCTCTCTCAGGCGCTGGAAAATGGCCGTGAGAACCATTGTTTAACCTTTTGTGGCGAACCGCTACAACAGGCACAAGTGCTTTACGCACTATGGCTGGGTGCGAATCTGCAGGCCAAAATTTCGCGCAGTTTCGAGCCACTGGAAAACGCGCTGGCCCATGTAAAAAACATTATTGCGACGCCTGCCGTTTAGCAGGCATTTTTTATCACCAGACGACCGGGAGCCTTTATGTCATCTGAAAAACTGTATTCCCCACTGAAAGTGGGCGCGATCACGGCGGCAAACCGTATTTTTATGGCACCGCTGACGCGTCTGCGCAGTATTGAACCGGGTGACATTCCTACCCCGTTGATGGCGGAATACTATCGCCAACGTGCCAGTGCCGGTTTGATTATTAGTGAAGCCACGCAAATTTCTGCCCAGGCAAAAGGATATGCAGGTGCGCCTGGCATCCATAGTCCGGAGCAAATTGCCGCATGGAAAAAAATCACCGCTGGCGTTCATGCTGAAAATGGTCATATGGCCGTGCAGCTGTGGCACACCGGACGCATTTCTCACGCCAGCCTGCAACCTGGCGGTCAGGCACCGGTAGCGCCTTCAGCACTTAGCGCGGGAACACGTACTTCTCTGCGCGATGAAAATAGTCAGGCGATCCGTGTTGAAACATCCATGCCGCGTGCGCTTGAACTAGAAGAGATTCCAGGTATCGTCAATGATTTCCGTCAGGCCATTGCTAACGCGCGTGAAGCCGGTTTTGATCTGGTAGAGCTCCTCTCTGCTCACGGTTATTTGCTGCATCAGTTCCTTTCTCCTTCTTCAAACCATCGTACCGATCAGTACGGCGGCAGCGTGGAAAATCGCGCACGTCTGGTACTGGAAGTGGTCGATGCCGGGATTGAAGAATGGGGTGCCGATCGCATTGGCATTCGCATTTCGCCAATCGGTACTTTCCAGAACACGGATAACGGCCCGAATGAAGAAGCCGATACACTGTATCTGATTGAACAACTGGGTAAACGCGGCATTGCTTATCTGCATATGTCAGAACCAGATTGGTCGGGGGGTGAACCGTATACTGATGCGTTCCGCGAAAAAGTACGCGCCCGTTTCCACGGTCCGATTATCTGCGCAGGTGCATACACAGTAGAAAAAGCTGAAACGCTGATCGGCAAAGGGTTAATTGATGCGGTGGCATTTGGTCGTGACTGGATTGCGAACCCGGATCTGGTCGCCCGCTTGCAGCGCAAAGCTGAGCTTAACCCACAGCGTGCCGAAAGTTTCTACGGTGGCGGCGCGGAAGGCTATACCGATTACCCGACGTTGTAATCCAACATTGCGAGCGGCGTAAAGCCGCCGCTATACTAAAACAACATTTTGAATCTGTTAGCCATTTTGAGGATAAAAAGATGCGTCTTCTTCATACCATGCTGCGCGTTGGCGATTTGCAACGCTCCATCGATTTTTATACCAAAGTGCTGGGCATGAAACTGCTGCGTACCAGCGAAAACCCGGAATACAAATACTCACTGGCGTTTGTTGGCTACGGCCCGGAAACCGAAGAAGCGGTGATTGAACTGACCTACAACTGGGGCGTGGATAAATACGAACTCGGCACTGCTTATGGTCACATCGCGCTTAGCGTAGATAACGCCGCTGAAGCGTGCGAAAAAATCCGTCAAAACGGGGGTAACGTGACCCGTGAAGCGGGTCCGGTAAAAGGCGGTACTACGGTTATCGCGTTTATGGAAGATCCGGACGGTTACAAAATTGAGTTAATCGAAGAGAAAGACGCCGGTCGCGGTCTGGGCAACTAATCTCCTGCCGGGCGTGAACTCATCGCGCCCGCATCTTTACTGCATCGACAAGTAATATTTGTCATAATGCGCGCTGCAATTTATCCGTATTAAGAGAATCAGATGTCCGATAACGCTCAACTTACCGGTCTGTGCGACCGTTTTCGTGGTTTTTATCCTGTTGTGATCGATGTTGAAACAGCCGGATTTAACGCCAAAACCGATGCGCTGCTTGAGATTGCGCCATCACCCTGAAAATGGATGAACAAGGCTGGCTGATGCCGGACACCACATTACATTTCCACGTCGAACCATTTGTCGGCGCAAATTTGCAACCAGAAGCCCTCGCCTTCAACGGCATTGACCCGAACGATCCCGATCGCGGCGCGGTCAGCGAATACGAGGCGCTGCACGAAATTTTTAAAGTTGTACGTAAAGGTATTAAAGCGAGCGGCTGTAACCGCGCCATTATGGTGGCGCACAATGCCAATTTTGATCACAGCTTTATGATGGCCGCCGCAGAACGCGCCTCACTTAAACGTAACCCGTTCCACCCTTTCGCCACTTTTGACACTGCTGCACTGGCCGGGCTGGCACTCGGACAAACCGTATTGTCAAAGGCTTGCCAGACCGCTGGCATGGACTTCGACAGCACCCAGGCGCACTCCGCGCTGTACGACACCGAACGCACTGCTGTGCTGTTTTGTGAAATCGTCAACCGCTGGAAACGTCTGGGAGGCTGGCCGCTACCTGCCGCCGAAGAGGTGTAATCGAGTCGATGCCTGATGACATGCAATGATTCAGGCATCTATAGTGAGGCTATTCCACGCATCCTGCATGATATTCACGGGGAATAGCGTTAATGGCAGATAATCCAGACCCTTCATCGCTCCTGCCGGACGTGTTTTCACCGGCGACCCGCGACTGGTTTCTTCGCGCCTTTAAACAGCCGACCGCTGTCCAGTCGCAAACCTGGCATGTGGCGGCGCGAAGCGAACATGCGCTGGTGATTGCACCGACCGGCTCCGGGAAAACGCTGGCAGCATTTCTCTACGCCCTCGATCGGCTCTTCCGCGAAGGCGGCGAAGATACCCGCGAGGCGCATAAGCGTAAAACCTCACGCATCCTCTATATTTCACCGATAAAAGCTCTGGGCACCGACGTTCAGCGCAACTTGCAGCTCCCGTTGAAGGGTATTGCCGATGAACGGCGGCGGCGCGGCGAAACGGTAATTATTGATGAAGTCCACGCGGTAGCGGGCAGTAAACGTGGTGCGCATCTGGCGTTAAATCTGGAGCGGCTCGATGCGCTGCTCCACACCTCAGCACAGCGAATTGGCCTTTCTGCCACTGTGCGCTCAGCCAGCGATGTGGCAGCCTTTCTTGGTGGCGATCGCCCGGTTACGGTAGTCAACCCGCCCGCAATGCGCCATCCGCAGATACGAATTGTCGTACCGGTCGCCAATATGGATGATGTCTCATCGGTCGCCAGCAGCACCGGCGAAGACAGCCATGCCGGCCGGGAAGGCTCCATCTGGCCATATATTGAAACGGGTATCCTTGATGAAGTGTTGCGCCATCGCTCGACCATTGTCTTTACTAATTCACGTGGGCTGGCGGAAAAACTGACGGCACGATTAAATGAGCTTTACGCCGCACGCTTACAGCGTTCCCCGTCTATCGCCGTTGATGCGGCCCATTTCGAGTCGACCTCCGGCGCAACCTCTAACCGTGTACAAAGTAGCGACGTTTTTATTGCCCGCTCACACCACGGCTCCGTCTCTAAAGAACAACGAGCAATCACCGAGCAGGCGCTGAAATCGGGTGAGTTACGCTGCGTGGTCGCAACCTCCAGTCTCGAACTGGGG
Source organism: Shigella sp. FC1661 (assembly GCF_001712525.1). NCBI lineage: Bacteria > Pseudomonadati > Pseudomonadota > Gammaproteobacteria > Enterobacterales > Enterobacteriaceae > Shigella > Shigella sp. FC1661. Next base: position 3,376 of record NZ_MDGW01000582.1, on the reverse strand, counting down.
ATTGATATGGGCGCAGTGGATCTGGTGATTCAGGTGGCAACGCCGCTTTCTGTTGCCAGTGGGTTACAACGCATTGGTCGCGCCGGACATCAGGTTGGCGGTGTATCTAAAGGGCTGTTTTTCCCTCGTACCCGGCGTGACTTAGTCGATTCCGCAGTCATTGTAGAGTGTATGTTCGCAGGCAGGCTGGAAAACCTGACACCCCGCATAATCCACTCGACGTCCTTGCGCAGCAAACCGTTGCCGCCGCGGCGATGGAGGCATTACAGGTAGACGAATGGTACTCCCGCGTACGCCGTGCCGCACCGTGGAAAGATCTGCCAGACGTGTTTTTGACGCCACGCTGGATATGCTTTCCGGGCGCTATCCCTCTGGCGATTTTTCTGCTTTTCGCCCCAAACTGGTCTGGAACAGGGAGACCGGGATATTGACCGCCCGACCTGGCGCTCAATTGTTGGCGGTTACCAGCGGCGGCACCATTCCGGATCGTGGCATGTATAGCGTGTTATTACCCGAAGGTGAAGAAAAGGCCGGTTCGCGGCGGGTGGGTGAACTGGATGAGGAGATGGTATATGAGTCGCGGGTGAACGACATTATCACTCTCGACGCTACCTCATGGCGGATCCAGCAAATCACCCGCGATCAGGTGATTGTGACTCCTGCTCCGGGTCGTTCTGCCCGGCTCCCCTTCTGGCGTGGTGAAGGTAACGGACGTCCGGCTGAATTAGGCGAGATGATCGGCGATTTTCTTCATTTACTGGCGGATGGCGCGTTCTTTTCCGGGACTATTCCCCCGTGGCTGGCAGAAGAAAATACGAACGCCAATATTCAGGGGTTGATTGACGAGCAACGCAACGCGACGGGCATCGTTCCGGGGAGTCGCCATCTGGTCCTCGAACGGTGCCGTGATGAAATTGGCGACTGGCGTATTATTTTGCACTCTCCCTATGGAAGACGGGTGCATGAACCCTGGGCGCTGGCGATTGCCGGGCGAATACATGCCCTATGGGGCGCTGACGCGTCTGTGGTCGCCAGTGATGACGGCATTGTTGCGCGCATTCCTGACACTGATGGTAAATTGCCCGACGCCGCGATTTTTTTGTTTGAACCAGAAAAGTTGCTGCAAATTGTCCGCGAGGCGGTAGGCAGCTCGGCACTTTTCGCCGCCCGTTTTCGCGAATGCGCCGCGCGGGCATTATTAATGCCGGGGCGCACTCCGGGCCATCGCACCCCGCTTTGGCAACAACGGCTGCGCGCCAGTCAGTTGCTGGAAATCGCTCAGGGATATCCAGATTTTCCGGTCATTCTCGAAATCCTACGCGAATGTCTGCAAGATGTTTATGATCTTCCCGCACTGGAACGTTTGATGCGTCGCCTGAACGGTGGCGAAATTCAAATATCCGATGTAACGACCACTACGCCCTCGCCTTTCGCCACAAGTTTATTGTTCGGCTATGTCGCGGAATTTATGTACCAGAGCGACGCCCCGCTGGCAGAGCGCCGGGCATCCGTACTGTCGCTGGACAGCGAGTTACTGCGCAATCTACTCGGACAGGTCGATCCGGGGGAATTACTCGACCCGCAGGTCATTCGCCAGGTGGAAGAAGAGTTGCAACGACTGGCTCCTGGCAGAAGAGCGAAAGGTGAAGAAGGATTGTTCGACCTGCTGCGCGAACTGGGGCCAATGACCGTTGAAGACCTGGCGCAACGGCATACAGGCAGCAGTGAAGAGGTTGCGTCGTATCTGGAAAATCTTCTTGCAGTAAAACGAATCTTCCCAGCGATGATTAGCGGACAGGAGCGTCTTGCCTGTATGGATGATGCCGCCAGGCTGCGTGATGCCCTCGGCGTACGACTACCAGAGTCATTGCCAGAGATTTATTTACATAGAGTCAGTTACCCGCTTCGCGACCTCTTTCTGCGCTATCTCCGGGCTCATGCTCTGGTCACGGCTGAACAACTGGCTCATGAGTTTAGTCTCGGTATTGCCATTGTCGAAGAGCAGCTTCAGCAACTGCGTGAACAGGGTCTGGTGATGAATCTGCAACAAGACATCTGGGTGAGCGATGAAGTATTTCGTCGTCTGCGTTTGCGCTCGCTGCAAGCCGCCAGAGAAGCGACGCGTCCCGTTGCAGCCACGACCTATGCGCGATTGCTGCTGGAACGTCAGGGCGTATTACCCGCCACCGATGGTAGCCCGGCGCTCTTTGCCTCAACATCGCCAGGCGTTTATGAGGGCGTAGATGGCGTGATGCGGGTGATCGAACAGCTTGCCGGAGTCGGTTTACCCGCCTCACTCTGGGAAAGCCAGATCCTGCCTGCCCGCGTACGCGACTATTCGTCAGAAATGCTCGATGAATTACTGGCAACCGGTGCGGTTATCTGGTCGGGGCAAAAAAAACTGGGTGAAGATGACGGCCTGGTGGCACTGCATCTACAGGAATATGCTGCAGAATCGTTCACTCCCGCCGAAGCGGATCAGGCGAATCGTTCGGCGCTGCAACAAGCGATAGTCGCTGTTCTGGCTGACGGAGGAGCCTGGTTTGCACAACAAATCAGCCAACGGATACGCGACAAAATCGGCGAATCGGTTGATCTCTCTGCCCTGCAAGAGGCGTTATGGGCGCTGGTCTGGCAAGGCGTCATCACCAGCGACATTTGGGCACCGTTACGCGCCCTCACCCGCAGCAGTTCCAACGCACGCACCTCAACTCGCCGCAGTCACCGGGCTCGTCGTGGACGTCCTGTCTATGCGCAACCCGTCTCGCCGCTGGTATCTTACAACACACCAAATCTGGCTGGACGCTGGTCGTTATTGCAGGTGGAGCCACTAAACGATACCGAAAGGATGCTGGCGCTGGCGGAAAATATGCTCGACCGCTACGGCATCATCAGTCGTCAGGCGGTGATAGCCGAAAATATCCCTGGCGGGTTTCCATCGATGCAAACGCTTTGTCGAAGTATGGAAGACTCCGGGCGAATTATGCGAGGTCGTTTTGTAGAAGGTCTGGGTGGCGCGCAATTCGCTGAACGTCTGACTATTGACCGATGGCGCGATCTGGCGACACAAGCCACGCAAACGCGCCACTATACACCAGTGGCGCTCTCTGCCAACGATCCGGCTAATGTGTGGGGAAATCTTCTGCCCTGGCCTGCACATCCGGCAACGCTGGTTCCAACGCGTCGGGCGGGTGCGCTGGTGGTCGTTTCTAGCGGCAAATTGTTACTCTATCTGGCGCAAGGTGGCAAAAAAATGCTGGTCTGGCAGGAAAAAGAGGTAAGCGTAAACTGACCGCCGTATGTAGCCATTAAGCCTGTATTGGTAACGTAGGTGCCCACCTTTTCAACTAGTGGACACCTGTTATGGAACAGAAAG
>NZ_MDGW01000581.1:0-17778 GCF_001712525.1 Shigella sp. FC1661 | reverse complement strand
AACCTCGCGCATACAGCCGGGCAGTGACGTCATCGTCTGCGCGGAAATGGACGAACAGTGGGGATACGTCGGGGCTAAATCGCGCAGCGCTGGCTGTTTTACGCGTATGACAGGCTCCGGAAGACGGTTGTTGCGCACGTATTCGGTGAACGCACTATGGCGACGCTGGGGCGTCTTATGAGCTTGCTGTCACCCTTTGACGTGGTGATATGGATGACGGATGGCTGGCCACTGTATGAATCCCGCCTGAAGGGAAAGCTGCACGTAATCAGCAAGCGATATACGCAGCGAATTGAGCGGCATAACCTGAATCTGAGGCAGCACCTGGCACGGCTGGGACGGAAGTCGCTGTCGCTCTCAAAATCGGTGGAGCTGCATGACAAAGTCATCGGGCATTATCTGAACATAAAACACTATCAATAAGTTGGAGTCATTACCGAACTCTTGTTCCGTTCCCAGGTCGATATTTTCTTTATCGCCATACCAGATGCGTTCCGTTCCGACCTTTTTCCCACGGTGCAAAATTTGCACCGTAGTAAAGTTTTGTTGCCCCCAACGCAGTAATTTTCTTGCCTCTTCCTCACGACCTTTTGCACTGTCAGCCCCCATTACCACTGCAATGAGACGACGCTGCCCATCTACAGCCGAAGCAATGAGATTAAACCCGGCACCAGAAGTATGACCCGTTTTCAGGCCGTCAACATTCATGGTTTTATCCCACAACAACCCGTTACGGTTTTGCTGGGTGATACCGTTCCAGGTGAGACTTTTCCCACTGTACATATGATAAAACTCGGGCTCGCCGTGGATGATAGCACGAGAAAGCACAGCTAAATCATAAGCCGAGCTATGCTGGCCAGGTGCATCCAGACCATGCACTGTTTCAAAATGCGTATCCTTGAGATGCAGCTTCTCGGCATAGTTGTTCATCATTTCAACAAACTGCCGTTGCCCACCGGCAATATAGTCAGCCAGAGCAACACAAGCGTCATTTCCGGAATCCACAATTAAACCACGGCTTAAATCACGTACCGATACGCGATCGCCCTCTTTCAAAAACATCAGTGAAGAACCGACAAACACCGGATTATCTTTCGCCCACGCATCGCGCCCCACGGTGACAATATCGTCTGGCGTAATGCGATGACTATCGATAGCGCGATCCACGACATAACCCGTCATCAGCTTTGTCAGGCTGGCGGGATTGCGCTGTTGATGCTCATTACCCGCGGTGAGGATCTGACCGGTGGTGTAATCCATCAATACCCAGGACCCGGCATGAATCTCTGGAGGCTGAGGTGAAAAAGGAATGTTTTCCGCCGCAAAACCAGACGATAAGTTAAAAACGAACAAAGAAGCAGCAATAATAAGACGGCGTTTCAACAGCAAACCCTCAGGAGTTTCAAATAGCTGTTCTTTTTACGGAAATACTTATGAACTGGCTGGAATAAAGTGCAAGAAAATGTGACTACCCTCTCATTTTTATCTGACATGATCTGTTGCCACTCGCTGCCAAATTGTGGCGCTAAAGCTGATTAGCACGGTGATATTTGATACTCTGGCAGACAGCAGAAATAACGGATTTAACCTAATGATGAATGACGGTAAGCAACAATCTACCTTTTTGTTTCACGATTACGAAACCTTTGGCACGCACCCCGCGTTAGATCGCCCTGCACAGTTCGCAGCCATTCGCACCGATAGCGAATTCAATGTCATCGGCGAACCCGAAGTCTTTTACTGCAAGCCCGCTGATGACTATTTACCCCAGCCAGGAGCCGTATTAATTACCGGTATTACCCCGCAGGAAGCACGGGCGAAAGGAGAAAACGAAGCCGCGTTTGCCGCCCGTATTCACTCGCTTTTTACCGTACCGAAGACCTGTATTCTGGGCTACAACAATGTGCGTTTCGACGACGAAGTCACACGCAACATTTTTTATCGTAATTTCTACGATCCTTACGCCTGGAGCTGGCAGCATGATAACTCGCGCTGGGATTTACTGGATGTTATGCGTGCCTGTTATGCCCTGCGCCCGGAAGGAATAAACTGGCCTGAAAATGATGACGGTCTACCGAGCTTTCGCCTTGAGCATTTAACCAAAGCGAATGGTATTGAACATAGCAACGCCCACGATGCGATGGCTGATGTGTACGCCACTATTGCGATGGCGAAACTGGTAAAAACGCGTCAGCCACGTCTGTTTGATTATCTCTTTACCCATCGTAATAAACACAAACTGATGGCGTTGATTGATGTTCCGCAGATGAAACCCCTGGTTCACGTTTCCGGAATGTTTGGGGCATGGCGCGGCAATACCAGCTGGGTGGCACCGCTGGCGTGGCATCCAGAAAATCGCAATGCCGTAATTATGGTGGATTTGGCAGGAGACATTTCGCCATTACTGGAACTGGATAGCGACACATTGCGCGAGCGTTTATATACTGCAAAAGCCGATCTTGGCGATAACGCCGCCGTTCCGGTTAAGCTGGTGCATATCAATAAATGTCCGGTGCTGGCCCAGGCGAATACGCTACGCCCGGAAGATGCCGACCGACTGGGAATTAATCGTCAGCATTGCCTCGATAACCTGAAAATTCTGCGTGAAAATCCGCAAGTGCGCGAAAAAGTGGTGGCGATATTCGCGGAAGCCGAACCGTTTATGCCTTCAGATAACGTGGATGCACAGCTTTATAACGGCTTTTTCAGTGACGCAGATCGTGCAGCAATGAAAATTGTGCTGGAAACCGAGCCGCGTAATTTACCGGCACTGGATATCACTTTTGTTGATAAACGGATTGAAAAGCTGTTGTTCAATTATCGGGCACGCAACTTCCCGGGGACGCTGGATTATGCCGAGCAGCAACGCTGGCTGGAGCACCGCCGCCAGGTATTCACGCCAGAGTTTTTGCAGGGTTATGCTGATGAATTGCAGATGCTGGTACAACAATATGCCGATGACAAAGAGAAAGTGGCGCTGTTAAAAGCACTTTGGCAGTACGCGGAAGAGATCGTCTAATTTGAAGCCTCCGCCGCTGGTACGGCGGAGGACAATGTTGAGTCAGGCTTTTTGAACGGTGATGCTCCACGCTGCATCGCCAATCTGCTGATAATCGGTGATGGCATGTCCTTCTTCTGCCGCCCACTGTGGGATTGCTTCAGTTGCCTGGGTGCAATCAAACTCAATTACCAACTCATCGCCGCTGGCCATTTCTGCCAGTGCTGCTTTTGCTTCTATGAGTGGAAACGGACAGACCTGCGTCACCACATCCAGCTTTTTAATCGCCATCTTTACACCTTACTTAATTTGCCGCAGCAGTCGCCAGTCGTGCCTTACGCTGTGGTCGTACATACACAAGTCAGGACGCAGTCCAGACTCCGAGAATCATAAATACAAGGCCAATCCAGCCCTGCCAGGTCATCATTGCAGTCATGACCAGTCCATTACCGATAGAGCAACCACCTGCAATGCTGGCACCGAAGCCCATAAGCACACCACCTAACCCGCTACGTACTGTTGTTTGTGCATCAGCTGCGCGAACGCGGAACTCACGGCTCGCTTTGGCTGCAATAAATGACCCCACGAAGATCCCTAACACCAGGAAAACGCCCCAGTTAATGTATTTCACGTCACCTGCGACCAGAAATTGCAGAATATTGGCCGTTGGGGAAGTGATTCCTAACCCAAACATGCGTCCGGTTGCTTCACTCAGGGGCCAGGCTAAAAGCGCAATCAAACCGATGAGTACAGCAGTGACAAAGGGATGCCAGCGTTTTTCAAACAGAATATGAGCGATCCCGGTTCGGCGCGGCGGTAAGGTCGCGACTTTGAGTTTTGGCTTCTTCAACTCTTTCATCACCACCCAGAGCGTTATCACCAGCAAAACGGTAACCAACGGCCACACAGACAAATTAAAAGTCTCAGCAATAGAGTTATGTTCAGTACTGTAGTGCTGCAAGGTTTGATTTAAACCACTGGCATGTGGAGAACGCATCACCGCACTCATCACCATATAAGTGAAAAGCGCGATCCAACTGCCGATCAATCCCTCACCCGCGCGATACCAGGTCCCGGTGGCACATCCACCCGCCAGAACAATTCCCAGCCCGAAGATATACCCACCTATAACAGTACCAAGCCACGGGAACGCCCCGGCTTCGTAAGTCAGTAGGCCCGCCTGAATTAACGCAAAAACCCCCACGCTGCATGACAAATCCCAGCAGAGCACCACAAATTAGCCCGCTTAATATCATTGAAAACATAAATTAATTAACCAGATGAATGTTAATAGGGAAATTATTCATGACTGGTGGAATGCAGACCAATAACCAAATTCTCTAAATTAGAACAAATGGTTATTAATGAGGATTTCGATAAAAAAGAATAAAAAAACCGGAGCCAAATAATCATTCGACTCCGGTTTGTTATTAGAAAAGATGATTATGCAACGTCTTCGTACTGCGGAACCGGGTTACGGAAGCTCTTGGTGACGCAAGCCAGGTAAATCAGACCGATAGCCGCCCAGATCAGACCCAGAACCATTGAGCTTTCTTCCAGGTTAACCCACAGCGCACCAACGGTCAGCGCACCACACATCGGCAGGAACAGATACTGGAAGTGATCTTTCAGCGTCTTGTTACGCTTCTCACGGATCCAGAACTGCGAGATAACCGACAGGTTAACGAAGGTGAACGCCACCAACGCACCAAAGTTAATCAGCGCCGTAGCCATTACCAGGTCGAAGTTGATTGCCAGCAGGGCAATCGCGCCAACCAGGATGATGTTCATCGCCGGAGTACGCCATTTCGGGTGTACATAACCGAAGAAGCTTTTCGGGAATACGCCGTCACGCCCCATTACGTACATCAGACGCGCAACACCTGCGTGCGCCGCCATACCGGACGCCAGTACGGTAATGGTGGAGAAGATCAGCGCACCAACCTGGAATGCTTTACCTGCCACGTACAGCATGATTTCAGGCTGTGACGCATCCGGATCTTTAAAGCGAGAGATATCCGGGAAGTACAGCTGCAGGAAGTAAGTTGCAAAGATGAAGATCATGCCGCCAATCAGCGCGGTCAGGAAAATCGCACGCGGGATCACGCGCTCTGCATCTTTGGTTTCTTCCGACAGGTTGCTGATGCCGTCAAAGCCGGTAAAGGAGAAGCACAGGATTGTCGCCCCGGTAATCATCGGGATAACATGCGCATCGCCAGACCAGAACGGACGAGTGCTCGCCAGCGTACCAGCGCCTTCACCTTCAAATACGCCATAAACAACCATGCCCAGAATCACCGCGATCAGCACTACCTGCAACACGACGATTACAGTGTTGAAGTTCGCTACGGATTTCAGACTACGCAGGTTAAAGGCGGTCATAAAGGCCACCAGCGCCACCACAAACATCCACGATGGGATGGAAGGCACCAGAGCTTCAAAATAAATTTTCGCCAGCAGAATGTTGATCATCGGCGCGAACAGATAGTCGAGCAGAGAAGACCAACCCACCATAAAGCCGACAGTCGGGCTAATGGATTTCTGGGCGTAAGTGTATGCAGAGCCAGCAGAAGGATAGCGGCGAACCAGCTTCCCGTAGCTCAGAGCCGTAAACAGGATCGCAATCAATGCGAACGCATAGGCTGTCGGCACATGACCATCCGTGAGGCCTGAAACGATACCAAAAGTATCAAACAGCGTCATCGGCTGCATATAGGCAAGACCCATCATTACAACCGGAACTAACGTAAGCGTTTTACGCAATTCCACGCGAGAGGTGTTTGGAGTAACGTTATGCGACATGGTCATTCTCCTTTACGGTGATAACCGTCGCGTAAGCAAAAAATTGCCCCATTTTTTTGGATTCCTCAGCGACAACAACTGTCGATTTTTAGTAAATATCTATCCGGTACGAAGCCCGGCCTCTTGGTATGAATGATTGGTTTGAAGCAAAAAATAACCGACGCTGATGAAACGTCGGTTTTTAGTCATTTTTTGACAGCGGCGCATTGTGCCTAAATGGGGGGGAAATGACAAGAGAATGAGAGGCTTGTCATAATAATTTTTCTTTAAATGGCTGATTTTCCGTCATCAGATTTTGCATAAACACCGGCGATCGCACTATTTGCTAAAATTTCATCTCGCCACCAGCCGCTGGCAAGGCCTGCGGTCTGTTCGTTCCAGCCAATCCAGACGGGTTCAAAGAGAGTTTGGGCGACCACTTTCTTCTCGATTAACGCGCCACTATCGAGAAAACGTTGCGCCAGATAACGGGGTAAATAGCCGCAGCCGAGGCCGCTAATTTGCAGCTCCAGTTTGGTTTTAAAATCGAAAACGGTAATGGCTTCTTGTTCGTCGAGAAGTTGTGAGGCCGTAGAAGCGCCTGCCTGCGCAGTATCCCCCACCACAATCGCCCGATATCGCTTAATAATACGACGATTTAACGGCTCTTCTTCCAGGGCTAACGGATGATGAGGCGCGACGGCAAAGACTTGTTCCAGATCGCCCAACCGTGAAAAACCAAACTCACTGGAAGATGGTGGCTCATGCATCGCGCCAACAATAATATCCGCTCGCCCCTGAGTCAGGGCATCCCATGAACCACCGAGTACGCCATTGATAAACTTCAGGCGCGTCACGCTATGATGTTGATAAAAAGCTTCAATCAGTGGCGCAAGCAGAGAAAAAGGAAACGTGTCGTCCACGCCAATCACCAGCTCGTTTTCCCAGCCTTCATGCAGTTTGATCGCCTGCTTTTCCAGTTCCCGCACGGTATGCAGAACTTCCCGCCCTTTCTCTAATAACATTTTTCCGGTGCGGGTGAATTTAGCGCGGTGACCGCTACGATCAAGCAATTGAATATTAAGGTCGCTTTCCAGCTTGTGAACGGTGTAACTCAGAGCGGACGGCGTCTTGTAGAGTTTGGCCGACGCCGCCACAAAACTGCCTTCTTTTTCTAAGGCATCGAGGATCATCAACACATCCAGCAGTGGTTTCATACACGCCCCCTTGCAGTGTATGCGGCGTCCTGCTGGCGTGATCGTTTACTCCAGCGGCATTACCAGCGGATCGGGATACTGGTATTCAAATCCCAGTTCATTACAAATCCGACTGCCATCAATAATCTTACCTTTGCCGCTGTCCAGACTATTTCTGAACTGCGGAGGTTCCAGCCCCAGTAAACGGGCCATCTGCGGATAGAAAACATTACGCGCAGGGTGAGCTGGCGCACATATATTATAGATGTGTCCGCCTTTAGGTGCCTGTAACAACAGAGTGATAGCGCCAATAACATCTTCTAAATGGACTAAATTAACACCATGTTCACCATCAGGCGCGGTTTTTCCGGCAAAGAAGCGTCCGGGATGACGCCCCGGTCCGACCAGGCCCGCAAGACGCAGAATATCGACCGAAGTACCGGGTAAATTGTGCAACCAGTCTTCGAGTTCTTCTAATACTCGTCCACTGTTGGTTACCGGATTACGCGGGGTAGTTTCTTTCAACATGCCTTGCGCATCGCCATAGACAGATGTTGAGCTGGTAAAAATAATTCGGGGAATACGATGGGCCAGCGCGCTATCCACTAACTCTTGTACCGCTTGTAAATAGAACTCATCGCCGGAGCCGCTACGACGTGCCGGAAGCGTAATGACCAGTGCATCGGCATCCATCAGGGCATCCAGATCGTCAGAATCGCAAACTAACTCAGGCTCCATGCGAAGCAGATAGCTATCAATGCCACTCATTCGGGCCGCTTCGACACCATCTTGTGTGGTTTTACTCCCGGTGACTTGCCAGCCTCGCGCTGAAAGTGACATCGCCAGCGGCATGCCTAACCACCCTAACCCGACAATTGCGACCTTTTTCATCCGTTATCTCCTGATACACCTTAGATCTATAAGGCTACGCTAGCGTATCAAAACTGACAATTCATTCTATGAATGAATCTGTTCAATAATGATAACGACATGCTGCAATGAGCAGTGAATCGTCGGTAACCGCGTATACCAGACGGTGCTCCTCTGTAATGCGTCGGGACCAGAAACCTGACAAATTATGTTTCAGGGGTTCTGGCTTCCCCTTACCTTCAAATGGCGTTCTGCGGGTATCTTTGATAAGTTCATTGATCTTTTTAACAATTCGCTTATCTGTTTCCTGCCAGTACAGATAATCATCCCATGATTCCTCAGACCAGATTAGTTTCACTCAATAATGTCCTTTTCTGTTCCTTTGCCTGATTTCAGGCTATCGATTGAGTCCATCAATCTCCGGGCGTTAGCGGGGGAACGCAGTAGATAAGCCGTCTCTTCCAGCGAGTTGTATTCTTCGAGTGACATCAGAACACAAGCCTCTCCATTCTGACGAGTAATAAGGATAGGGGCATGATCTTCAACGGCTTTCATCATTGTTGCCGACAAATTCTGACGCGCTTCGCTGTAGCTAATTGTACGCATGTCAATCTCCTCTTTTGTACAGTTCATTGTACAATGATGGGCGTTAATTAACTATTTATTAATTAGTTTGTAGATCAAGGTATTGTCAGTGAGACGAAAATCCAGGCTTCGCTATTTTTGGTGCCGTCAGCTTAGAGGACAGTCCTCTTAGCCCCCTCCTTTCCCCGCTCATTCATTAAACAAATCCATCGCCATAAAATATATAAAAAAGCCCTTGCTTTCTAACGTGAAAGTGGTTTAGGTTAAAAGACATCAGTTGAATAAACATTCACAGAGACTTTTATGACACGCGTTCAATTTAAACACCACCATCATCACCATCATCACCATCATCCTGACTAGTCTTTCAGGCGATGTGTGCTGGAAGACATTCAGATCTTCCAGTGGTGCATGAACGCATGAGAAAGCCCCCCGGAAGATCACCTTCCGGGGGCTTTTTTATTGCGCGGTTGATAACGGTTCAGACAGGTTTAAAGAGGAATAAGAAAATGACAGACAACACTCGTTTACGCATAGCTATGCAGAAATCCGGCCGTTTAAGTGATGACTCACGCGAATTGCTGGCGCGCTGTGGCATTAAAATCAATCTTCACACCCAGCGCCTGATCGCGATGGCAGAAAACATGCCGATTGATATTCTGCGCGTGCGTGACGACGACATTCCCGGTCTGGTAATGGACGGCGTGGTTGATCTCGGGATTATCGGCGAAAACGTGCTGGAAGAAGAGCTGCTTAACCGCCGCGCCCAGGGTGAAGATCCACGCTACTTTACCCTGCGTCGTCTGGATTTCGGCGGCTGCCGACTTTCACTGGCAACGCCGGTTGATGAAGCCTGGGATGGCCCGCTCTCCTTAAACGGTAAACGTATCGCCACCTCTTATCCTCACCTGCTCAAGCGTTATCTCGACCAGAAAGGTATCTCTTTTAAATCCTGCTTACTGAACGGTTCTGTTGAAGTCGCCCCGCGTGCCGGACTGGCGGATGCGATTTGCGATCTGGTTTCCACCGGTGCCACGCTGGAAGCTAACGGCCTGCGCGAAGTCGAAGTTATCTATCGCTCGAAAGCCTGCCTGATACAACGCGATGGCGAAATGGAAGAATCCAAACAGCAACTGATCGACAAACTGCTGACCCGTATTCAGGGTGTTATCCAGGCGCGTGAATCAAAATACATCATGATGCACGCACCGACCGAACGTCTGGATGAAGTCATCGCCCTGCTGCCAGGTGCCGAACGCCCAACTATTCTACCGCTGGCGGGTGATCAACAGCGCGTAGCGATGCACATGGTCAGTAGCGAAACCCTGTTCTGGGAAACGATGGAAAAACTGAAAGCGCTGGGTGCCAGTTCAATCCTGGTCCTGCCGATTGAGAAGATGATGGAGTGATCGCCATGAGCTTTAACACAATCATTGACTGGAATAGCTGTACTGCGGAGCAACAACGCCAGCTGTTAATGCGCCCGGCGATCTCCGCTTCTGAAAGCATTACCCGCACTGTTAACGATATTCTCGATAACGTGAAAGCACACGGCGATGAGGCCCTGCGGGAATACAGCGCGAAGTTTGATAAAACCACGGTTACCGCACTGAAGGTGTCTGCTGAGGAAATTGCCGCCGCCAGCGAACGCCTGAGCGACGAGCTAAAACAGGCGATGGCGGTGGCAGTGAAGAATATTGAAACCTTCCACACTGCGCAAAAACTGCCGCCGGTAGATGTAGAAACGCAGCCAGGCGTGCGTTGCCAGCAGGTCACGCGCCCAGTCGCTTCAGTTGGGTTGTATATTCCTGGCGGCTCCGCCCCGCTCTTCTCAACGGTATTAATGCTGGCGACTCCGGCGAGTATTGCGGGCTGTAAAAAAGTGGTGCTGTGCTCACCGCCGCCGATTGCCGATGAGATCCTTTATGCGGCGCAGCTGTGCGGTGTGCAGGACGTGTTTAACGTCGGCGGCGCACAGGCCATTGCCGCACTGGCGTTTGGTACGGAATCTGTGCCAAAAGTGGACAAAATCTTCGGGCCGGGTAACGCCTTTGTCACCGAAGCGAAACGTCAGGTGAGCCAGCGTCTGGACGGTGCGGCGATCGATATGCCCGCAGGCCCGTCGGAAGTGCTGGTGATTGCTGACAGCGGCGCTACGCCGGATTTCGTGGCTTCTGATTTGCTCTCTCAGGCTGAACACGGCCCGGACTCACAGGTGATTTTACTGACGCCCGCTGCTGATATGGCGCGTCGCGTTGCCGAGGCCGTCGAACGCCAGTTGGCAGAACTGCCGCGTGCCGAAACCGCCCGCCAGGCACTGAACGCCAGCCGCCTGATCGTGACTAAAGATTTAGCGCAGTGCGTGGAGATCTCCAACCAGTACGGCCCGGAGCACCTGATCATTCAGACCCGCAACGCCCGTGAACTGGTCGATAGCATCACCAGCGCCGGTTCGGTATTTCTTGGTGACTGGTCACCGGAATCGGCAGGTGATTACGCCTCCGGCACCAACCACGTTCTACCGACTTACGGTTACACCGCCACCTGTTCCAGCCTCGGGCTGGCAGATTTCCAGAAGCGCATGACCGTACAGGAACTGTCGAAAGAGGGGTTCTCCGCGCTGGCTTCAACCATAGAAACACTGGCCGCCGCCGAGCGCCTGACCGCCCACAAAAATGCCGTTACTTTGCGTGTTAACGCCCTTAAGGAGCAAGCATGAGCACCGTGACTATTACCGATTTAGCGCGTGAAAACGTCCGCAACCTGACGCCGTATCAGTCGGCGCGTCGTCTGGGCGGTAATGGCGACGTCTGGCTGAACGCCAACGAATATCCCACAGCCGTGGAGTTTCAGCTTACTCAGCAAACGCTCAACCGCTACCCGGAATGTCAGCCGAAAGCGGTGATTGAAAATTACGCGCAATATGCAGGCGTAAAACCGGAACAGGTGCTGGTCAGCCGTGGCGCGGACGAAGGTATTGAACTGCTGATCCGCGCTTTTTGCGAACCGGGTAAAGACTCCATCCTCTACTGCCCACCAACGTACGGCATGTACAGCGTCAGCGCCGAAACGATTGGCGTCGAGTGCCGCACAGTGCCGACGCTGGACAACTGGCAACTGGACTTACAGGGCATTTCCGACAAGCTGGACGGCGTAAAAGTGGTCTATGTTTGCAGCCCCAACAACCCGACCGGGCAACTGATCAATCCGCAGGATTTTCGCACCCTGCTGGAGTTAACCCGCGGTAAGGCGATTGTGGTTGCCGATGAAGCCTATATAGAGTTTTGCCCGCAGGCATCGCTGGCTGGCTGGCTGGCGGAATATCCGCACCTGGCTATTTTGCGCACACTGTCGAAAGCTTTTGCTCTGGCGGGCCTTCGTTGCGGGTTTACGCTGGCAAACGAAGAAGTCATCAACCTGCTGATGAAAGTGATCGCCCCCTACCCGCTCTCGACGCCGGTTGCCGACATTGCGGCCCAGGCGTTAAGCCCGCAGGGAATCGTCGCCATGCGCGAACGGGTAGCGCAAATTATTGCAGAACGCGAATACCTGATTGCCGCACTGAAAGAGATCCCCTGCGTGGAGCAGGTTTTTGACTCTGAAACCAACTACATTCTGGCGCGCTTTAAAGCCTCCAGTGCAGTGTTTAAATCTTTGTGGGATCAGGGCATTATCTTACGTGATCAGAATAAACAACCCTCTTTAAGCGGCTGCCTGCGAATTACCGTCGGAACCCGTGAAGAAAGCCAGCGCGTCATTGACGCCTTACGTGCGGAGCAAGTTTGATGAGTCAGAAGTATCTTTTTATCGATCGCGATGGAACCCTGATTAGCGAACCGCCGAGTGATTTTCAGGTGGACCGTTTTGATAAACTCGCCTTTGAACCGGGCGTGATCCCGGAACTGCTGAAGCTGCAAAAAGCGGGCTACAAGCTGGTGATGATCACTAATCAGGATGGTCTGGGAACACAAAGTTTCCCACAGGCGGATTTCGATGGCCCGCACAACCTGATGATGCAGATCTTCACCTCGCAAGGCGTACAGTTTGATGAAGTGCTGATTTGTCCGCACCTGCCCGCCGATGAGTGCGACTGCCGTAAGCCGAAAGTAAAACTGGTGGAACGTTATCTGGCTGAGCAAGCGATGGATCGCGCTAACAGTTATGTGATTGGCGATCGCGCAACCGACATTCAACTGGCGGAAAACATGGGCATTAATGGTTTACGCTACGACCGCGAAACCCTGAACTGGCCGATGATTGGCGAGCAACTCACTAAACGAGACCGTTACGCCCATGTAGTGCGCAACACCAAAGAGACGCAAATTGATGTCCAGGTGTGGCTGGATCGCGAAGGTGGCAGCAAGATTAACACCGGTGTTGGCTTCTTTGATCACATGCTGGATCAGATCGCCACCCACGGCGGTTTCCGCATGGAAGTCAACGTCAAAGGCGACCTCTATATCGACGATCACCACACCGTCGAAGATACCGGCCTGGCGCTGGGCGAAGCGTTAAAAATTGCCCTCGGCGATAAACGCGGTATTTGCCGCTTTGGTTTTGTGCTGCCGATGGACGAATGCCTTGCCCGCTGTGCACTGGATATCTCTGGTCGCCCGCACCTGGAATATAAAGCCGAATTTACCTACCAGCGCGTGGGCGATCTCAGCACCGAAATGATCGAGCACTTCTTCCGTTCGCTCTCATACACCATGGGCGTGACGTTGCACCTGAAAACCAAAGGTAAAAACGATCATCACCGTGTAGAGAGTCTCTTTAAAGCCTTTGGTCGCACCCTGCGCCAGGCCATCCGCGTGGAAGGCGACACCCTGCCCTCGTCGAAAGGAGTGCTGTAATGAACGTGGTGATCCTGGATACCGGCTGCGCCAACCTGAACTCGGTGAAGTCTGCCATTGCGCGTCACGGTTATGAACCCAAAGTCAGCCGTGACCCGGACGTCGTGTTGCTGGCCGATAAACTATTTTTACCCGGCGTTGGCACTGCACAAGCAGCGATGGATCAGGTGCGTGAGCGCGAGCTGTTTGATCTCATCAAAGCCTGTACCCAACCGGTGCTGGGCATCTGCTTAGGGATGCAACTGCTGGGGCGGCGCAGCGAAGAGAGCAACGGCGTCGATTTGCTGGGCATCATCGACGAAGACGTGCCGAAAATGACCGACTTTGGTCTGCCACTGCCACATATGGGCTGGAACCGCGTTTATCCGCAGGCAGGCAATCGCCTGTTTCAGGGGATTGAAGACGGCGCGTACTTTTACTTTGTTCACAGTTACGCAATGCCGGTCAATTCGTGGACCATCGCCCAGTGTAATTACGGCGAACCGTTCACCGCGGCGGTACAAAAAGATAACTTCTACGGCGTGCAGTTCCACCCGGAGCGTTCTGGTGCCGCTGGCGCTAAGCTGCTGAAAAACTTCCTGGAGATGTGATGATTATTCCGGCATTAGATTTAATCGACGGCACTGTGGTGCGTCTCCATCAGGGTGATTACGGCAAACAGCGCGATTACGGTAACGACCCGCTGCCGCGCTTACAGGATTACGCCGCGCAGGGTGCCGAAGTGCTGCACCTGGTGGATCTGACCGGGGCAAAAGATCCGGCTAAACGTCAAATCCCGCTGATTAAAACCCTGGTGGCGGGCGTTAACGTTCCGGTGCAGGTTGGCGGCGGCGTGCGTAGCGAAGAAGACGTGGCGGCGTTGCTGGAAGCAGGCGTTGCGCGCGTGGTGGTCGGTTCCACCGCGGTGAAATCACCAGAAATGGTGAAAGGTTGGTTTGAACGTTTCGGTGCCGATGCCTTAGTGCTGGCGCTGGATGTCCGTATTGACGAGCAAGGCAACAAGCAGGTGGCAGTCAGCGGCTGGCAAGAGAACTCGGGCGTTTCACTGGAACAACTGGTGGAAACCTATCTGCCCGTCGGACTGAAACATGTGCTGTGTACCGATATCTCGCGCGACGGCACGCTGGCAGGTTCTAACGTCTCTTTATATGAAGAAGTGTGCGCCAGATACCCGCAGGTGGCATTTCAGTCATCCGGCGGCATTGGCGACATTAACGATGTTGCTGCCCTGCGTGGTACGGGCGTGCGCGGCGTAATAGTTGGTCGTGCATTACTGGAAGGTAAATTCACCGTGAAGGAGGCCATCGCATGCTGGCAAAACGCATAATCCCATGTCTCGACGTTCGTGATGGTCAGGTGGTGAAAGGCGTACAGTTTCGCAACCATGAAATCATTGGCGATATCGTGCCGCTGGCAAAACGCTACGCTGAAGAAGGCGCTGACGAACTGGTGTTCTACGATATCACCGCTTCCAGCGATGGCCGTGTGGTAGATAAAAGCTGGGTATCTCGCGTGGCGGAAGTGATCGACATTCCGTTCTGTGTGGCGGGTGGGATTAAATCGCTGGATGACGCCGCCAAAATTCTTTCCTTTGGCGCGGATAAAATCTCCATTAACTCCCCTGCGCTGGCGGACCCGACGTTAATTACTCGCCTGGCCGATCGCTTTGGCGTGCAGTGTATTGTGGTCGGTATTGATACCTGGTACGACGCCGAAACCGGTAAATATCATGTGAATCAATATACCGGCGATGAAAGCCGCACCCGCGTTACTCAGTGGGAAACACTCGAGTGGGTACAGGAAGTGCAAAAACGCGGTGCCGGAGAAATCGTCCTCAACATGATGAATCAGGACGGCGTGCGTAACGGTTACGATCTCGAACAACTGAAAAAAGTGCGTGAAGTTTGCCACGTCCCGCTGATTGCCTCCGGTGGCGCAGGCACCATGGAACACTTCCTCGAAGCCTTCCGCGATGCCGACGTTGACGGCGCGCTGGCAGCTTCTGTATTCCACAAACAAATAATCAATATTGGTGAATTAAAAGCGTACCTGGCAACACAGGGCGTGGAGATCAGGATATGTTAACAGAACAACAATGTCGCGAACTGGACTGGGAAAAAACCGACGGACTGATGCCGGTGATTGTGCAACACGCGGTATCCGGCAAAGTGTTAATGCTGGGCTATATGAACCCGGAAGCCTTAGACAAAACCATCGAAAGCGGCAAAGTCACCTTCTTCTCGCGCACTAAACAGCGACTGTGGACCAAAGGCGAAACATCGGGCAATTTTCTCAATGTGGTGAGTATTGCCCCGGACTGCGACAACGACACGTTACTGGTGCTGGCGAATCCCATCGGGCCAACCTGCCACAAAGGCACCAGCAGCTGCTTCGGCGACACCGCTCACCAGTGGCTGTTCCTGTATCAACTGGAACAACTGCTCGCCGAACGTAAATCTGCCGACCCGGAAACCTCCTACACTGCCAAACTGTATGCCAGCGGCACCAAACGCATTGCGCAGAAAGTGGGCGAAGAAGGCGTGGAAACCGCACTGGCAGCAACGGTACATGACCGCTTTGAGCTGACCAACGAGGCATCTGATTTGATGTATCACCTGCTGGTGCTGTTGCAGGATCAGGATCTGGATTTAACGACGGTAATTGAGAACCTGCGTAAACGGCATCAGTGAGTTACTGGGTAAGCGGATGCGATGTTGTTGTCGCATCCGGAGCCATAGCCCGATGCGCAAGCTTATCGGGCCGACTATTCTCTCTGCACACGTAAGCTGGATACATCGCATCCGGCAAAAAAAACGGGCAAGGTGTCACCACCCTGCCCGTTTTCTTTAAAGCTGCAAAGATTATTTCGCGTTGTAATTACGCAGCGCATTACGCCCCAGCACAATCCCCGCGCCAACCATGCCGCCCAGCAGCACCGCCAGAATCAAGGTAATTGCCTTTTTCGGGCTATCGCGACGAATAGGTAACATCGGTTTCATCACATAACGGTAAGCATGAATATCAAGATCATCAACCTTTAAGCTTTCGATATCCAGCAGGTTTTGACGAGTCTGATAGTAGTTTGGCGAGAACACCAACGGACGGGTCGCCTCATGCTTAATCATCGACTCCAGCGCTTCGCTCCCCAAAAGGAACAACGTATCTTGTGTCACATCTTCAGTCTGCTGAACTTGTGGCTTTGTCACCTGCGCCTGATTCGCATACTGCAACGCTTCCTGAATCTGACGGATACGCAGATCTTTCTGCTCCTGCGCGACCACTTCCTGGGTTTTCAGAGAGTCCTGCAAGTTTTTCATACGCAGCGCGATGTTATCTTTCAGGTCTTTTTCCAGTTCTTCATTGACCTGGTCGTCAACTTGCTGGATATACTTCGCCAGCTGTTTCTGCGCACCTTCAGGTGTTTCACCCACATAAGAAACCGCTAACGGTAATGACTGATTTTTAACGGTAGGCTCAATGGTCAGCTTTTCTGCTTCTTCCTGGTTATCCAGCGTTTCCGCTAATGCTGAGAATGCAGTGCTGTAACGTCCGATAAGTGAAGCCTGAATGTCGGAGACTTTCGGTACAGCTGATCCGTAGATCACATTCATCGCGTTGGTATAACCAGCGATTTGCCCCACATCAGGTTGAGTAACGATAGCTGTGGAAGTCCACTTTTCTTTGGCAACGGCCAGATACCCTATAGCCAGGGCAATAGCCACAATGACAGAAATGATGATAGTCATCTTGCCGCGCCATAGTTGGACCAGTAAATCAATCAAATCAATCAAATCAATCTGTTCCGGGTCATGGTTTTGCCCAGAAACATTATTATTTTCTACTCTCATCATTACCCTAACGGACGAAATAATTTTAAGTCGCCATAGTTTAGCGATAATCGCCATGAATGCTATAGGATAAATGATAAAAATAATGAATTATTACAAAGGGAACATAAGAGAATCAGGGCGAAAATCGCCCTGATAACAAGATGTTAGTCGCTACCAAAGAGATCGCGGGTGTAGACTTTATCTGCCACATCCTTAAGCTCTTCTGCCATTCGGTTGGAAATAATGACGTCGGCTTGTTGTTTGAGGTGTACTGGCAATAGCGGACACTACCATTTGTTCTTTTTTTAAGCAGTCATCTGATGATATTTTTCCCTGAAGGCTGCCGGGGAGATATTCCCCAGACGAGAGTGACGACGCTGACGATTGTAGAAAATCTCAATGTATTCCCGTATTACTGAGATGGCTTCATCCCGGTTATTAAAACGATAGTGGCTCAGGCTCTCATTTTTCAGCGTTCCCCAGAAGCTTTCCATCGGAGCGTTGTCGTAACAGTGACCTTTACGCGACATTGATGTTTTCAGACCAGACTGCTCCTGTATGACCCGGTAATCGTATGCGCAGTACTGTGAACCTCGATCAGAGTGGTGGATTAGCCCGGCAGGTGGGCGCTGGCTCCTGAGCGCCATAAACAGGGCTTTACCTGT
>NZ_MDGW01000580.1:0-17789 GCF_001712525.1 Shigella sp. FC1661 | reverse complement strand
CTTTCCTCTTTCAGAGTCAACCCTGAATTTCAGGATTTTTCTCTTCAACCGAACCGGCTGTTTGTGTGAAGTGATTCACATCCGCCGTGTCGATGGAGGTGCATTATAGGGAGTTCTCCGCAGGCCGCAATAGAAAAATTGCAGAAAAATGACTGACTGCTGCATTCCCCAGCAAAACCCCGCTTTATACCTTTTTACGCACAGAGTTATCCACAATCATCAATGTAATTTCTGTATTTTTCCCACGGTAACCACTGTCAAAATTGTGATCACCATTGAAAGAGAAAAATTCGCGAGCGTTGCGCAAACGTTTTCGTTACAATGCGGGCGAAAAATAAGGATGCCCCGTTAGGGGCGTTAGCTGAGTTTTTCGCGAAAAATTCAGCTAACGCTCTCTGTAATAGTCAAATCCAGGGGATTTACCATGCAACAACGTCGTCCAGTCCGCCGCGCTCTGCTCAGTGTTTCTGACAAAGCCGGTATCGTCGAATTCGCCCAGGCACTTTCCGCACGCGGTGTGGAGCTGCTGTCTACAGGGGGCACTGCCCGTCTGTTAGCAGAAAAAGGTCTGCCGGTAACCGAAGTTTCCGATTACACCGGTTTCCCGGAGATGATGGATGGACGCGTGAAGACCCTGCATCCGAAAGTACATGGTGGCATTCTGGGCCGTCGCGGCCAGGACGATGCCATTATGGAAGAACATCAGATCCAGCCTATCGATATGGTGGTTGTTAACCTGTATCCGTTCGCCCAGACTGTTGCTCGTGAAGGCTGCTCGCTGGAAGATGCGGTTGAGAACATCGATATCGGCGGCCCGACCATGGTGCGCTCCGCCGCTAAGAACCATAAAGATGTCGCAATCGTGGTGAAGAGCAGCGACTACGACGCCATTATTAAAGAGATGGATGACAACGAAGGATCGCTGACGCTTGCAACCCGTTTCGACCTCGCCATCAAAGCCTTCGAACACACTGCCGCCTACGACAGCATGATTGCCAACTACTTCGGCAGCATGGTTCCGGCGTACCACGGTGAAAGCAAAGAAGCCGCCGGTCGCTTCCCACGCACGCTGAACCTGAACTTCATTAAGAAGCAGGATATGCGTTACGGCGAGAACAGCCACCAGCAGGCTGCCTTCTATATAGAAGAGAATGTGAAAGAAGCCTCCGTTGCTACCGCAACCCAGGTTCAGGGTAAAGCCCTCTCTTATAACAACATCGCCGATACCGATGCGGCGCTGGAGTGCGTGAAAGAGTTCGCCGAGCCGGCATGTGTGATTGTGAAGCACGCCAACCCTTGCGGTGTAGCTATCGGCAATTCCATTCTTGATGCTTACGATCGCGCGTACAAAACCGACCCAACCTCCGCATTCGGCGGCATCATTGCCTTTAACCGCGAGCTAGATGCGGAAACCGCACAGGCCATCATTTCTCGTCAGTTTGTCGAAGTGATTATTGCGCCTTCCGCCAGCGAAGAAGCCCTGAAAATCACCGCCGCCAAGCAGAACGTACGCGTTCTGACCTGCGGTCAGTGGGGCGAGCGTGTTCCGGGTCTTGATTTCAAACGCGTGAACGGCGGTCTGCTGGTTCAGGATCGTGACCTGGGGATGGTCGGTGCGGAAGAACTGCGCGTCGTCACCCAACGTCAGCCGACCGAACAGGAACTGCGCGATGCGCTGTTCTGCTGGAAAGTGGCGAAGTTCGTGAAATCCAATGCTATCGTCTATGCCAAAAACAATATGACCATCGGTATTGGCGCGGGCCAGATGAGCCGCGTGTACTCCGCGAAAATCGCCGGTATTAAAGCTGCCGATGAAGGCCTGGAAGTGAAAGGTTCCTCGATGGCTTCTGACGCGTTCTTCCCGTTCCGCGACGGTATTGATGCCGCCGCCGCTGCGGGCGTGACCTGCGTAATCCAGCCTGGCGGTTCCATCCGTGATGACGAAGTGATTGCCGCCGCCGACGAGCACGGTATTGCGATGCTCTTCACCGACATGCGCCACTTCCGCCATTAATGGAGCAATAGATGAAGTATTAGTGATTGGTAACGGCGGGCGCGAGCACGCGCTGGCCTGGAAAGCGGCCCAGTCGCCGCTGGTTGAGACTGTTTTTGTTGCTCCGGGTAATGCAGGCACTGCGCTGGAACCCGCGCTGCAAAACGTTGCTATTGGCGTGACCGATATCCCGGCGCTGTTGGATTTCGCACAAAACGAAAAGATTGATCTGACCATCGTCGGCCCGGAAGCGCCGCTGGTGAAAGGCGTGGTCGATACCTTCCGCGCCGCCGGGCTGAAAATCTTCGGCCCAACCGCAGGTGCGGCCCAACTGGAAGGCTCAAAAGCGTTTACCAAAGATTTCCTGGCCCGCCATAAGATCCCTACGGCGGAATACCAGAACTTCACCGAGGTAGAACCTGCGCTGGCGTATCTGCGTGAGAAAGGCGCGCCAATCGTCATTAAAGCGGACGGTCTGGCTGCCGGGAAAGGCGTTATCGTGGCGATGACGCTGGAAGAAGCGGAAGCGGCTGTTCACGATATGCTGGCGGGCAACGCTTTTGGCGACGCGGGTCATCGCATCGTTATCGAAGAGTTCCTCGATGGCGAAGAAGCGAGCTTTATCGTGATGGTGGACGGCGAGCATGTGCTGCCGATGGCTACCAGCCAGGATCACAAACGCGTAGGCGATAAAGATACCGGACCAAACACCGGCGGGATGGGCGCTTACTCCCCCGCGCCGGTAGTAACCGATGACGTTCATCAGCGCACCATGGAACGTATTATCTGGCCAACCGTGAAAGGCATGGCGGCGGAAGGCAACACCTACACCGGTTTTCTCTACGCGGGCCTGATGATCGACAAACAGGGCAATCCGAAGGTTATTGAATTTAACTGCCGCTTTGGCGATCCGGAAACCCAGCCGATTATGCTGCGCATGAAGTCCGATCTGGTTGAGCTCTGCCTAGCGGCCTGTGAAAGCAAACTGGACGAGAAAACGTCCGAGTGGGATGAACGCGCTTCTCTCGGCGTGGTGATGGCTGCGGGTGGATATCCGGGTGATTACCGCACCGGTGACGTGATCCACGGCCTGCCGCTGGAAGAAGTGGCAGGCGGCAAAGTGTTCCACGCGGGCACAAAACTGGCGGATGACGAGCAGGTAGTGACCAACGGCGGGCGCGTACTGTGCGTCACCGCGCTGGGTCATACCGTGGCAGAAGCGCAGAAACGCGCCTATGCCTTAATGACCGATATCCACTGGGACGACTGCTTCTGCCGGAAAGATATCGGCTGGCGTGCTATCGAACGCGAGCAGAACTAACGCGACAGTTTTGCCAATAACGTTTTACGCGTGATCCCTAACTGACGGGCGGCTTCAGTTTTGTTGCCGCCCGTTTTCTCCAGTGCCGCCAGAATCACCTCTTTTTCCACTTCCACCAGCGGCTGAATATCCTGACTTTGCCCCAGCGGGATCGGCGTACTGGCAATCGCCAGCGGCAGCTCGCGTTCGGAAATATATTCCCCGGTCAGCAGCACCACTGCCCGTTCCACCGCGTTTTCCAGCTCACGAATATTTCCCGGCCAGTCGTAATGAATCAACAGATCCATCGCCTGGGGAGTAAAACCTTTTACCGCCTTGCGATTACGCTCGGCAAAGCGCTGCAGAAAATGGCCAGCCAGCAGAGGGATATCTTCCCGCCGTTGCCGCAGCGATGGTACTTCAATCGCCACCACATTCAGGCGATAGTAGAGATCCTGGCGAAAACGCCCGGCATTCACCTCTGCGGCAAGATCGCGATGGGTCGCCGCAATCAGCCGGACATCAACCGAGATAGTCTGGTTGCTACCGACACGCTGAACTTCGCGCTCCTGAATCGCACGCAGCAGACGCACCTGCATCATCGGCGAGATATCGCCAATTTCATCGAGAAACAGCGTGCCGCCGTCCGCCTCAACAAAGCGCCCTTCCCGGCGTTTATCGGCTCCAGTAAACGCCCCTTTTTCGTGACCGAACAATTCAGATTCCAGCAAGGATTCGTTGAGTGCCGCACAGTTGAGCGTTACCAGCGGTTTTTCGCTACGTGCGCTACTGGCGTGAATCGCCCTGGCGACCAGCTCTTTACCGGTGCCGGAATCGCCGTGGATCAGCACAGTGGCTTCCGATGGCGCGACGAGGGCGATTTCACTGAGCAGGTGTTGCATCGCCGGGCTTTTACCGACCATACCGAACTGGCTGGCAGTCACCGCAGGTGTTTCAGCATCAATACTGTGCGTATGCGCGAGCGCCTTTTCCAGCGTCGCCTGTAGGTTATCGAAATCCAGCGGCTTGATGAGATAATCCAGCGCCCCAGTTTTCAGTGCCTCTACCGCCGTCTCGACGCTGGAGTACGCAGTCATAATCAGCACCGGAATTGCCGGGTTTAACGCTTTGATCTCTTTCAGCGTGGCGATGCCGTCCATCTCCGCCATTCGCACATCGCAAAGCACAAGATCAAAAACCTGTTCCCGCACCTGCTCCAGCGCCTGTCGCCCGCTGTTCGCCAGCGCGACGTTATAGCCCCAGCCGCGCAGTAAAGCCTGCAAAATAGTGCAGTGGCTAATGTCATCATCCACCACCAGAATATCGATATTATCGTGCGTCATCCTTGTGGGTCCTTACGCGTAATATTGACCGGAAGCCAGAGGGTGAACGTTGAGCCTTTTCCCTCCTGGCTTGCGACCTGAATTGTACCACCGTGTTGTTCAACAATATTATGCACGACCGCCAGCCCCAATCCGGTGCCTTCGGCTTTGGTGGTGAAGTACGGAGTGAAGATGGCTTCAAGCTGATCTGCCGCAATTCCCTTACCGCTGTCGGTAACGCTGATTTTCACGCCCGCGCCGCTTTCGCTGACCGTCACGCTAATCACGCCATGCTGAACAATCGCCTGAATAGCATTGAGATAGAGATTCAACAGGACCTGAGTCAGCCTGTCCGGATCGGCCTGAATTTCCGGTAATGTGTCGTTGGCGGTAAAGCGTAACTGGATCTCCCGGCTGTTTGCATCCTGGCTTACCAGCTGTAATGAGTGGTTAATCAGCGTGTTGAGATCCACCGCCTGCAAAGCCAGATGCGTTGGCTTAACCAGTTCCAGCAACTCGCTTACCACGCGGTTTAAACGATCGGCTTCTTTCGCCATCACCTGCGCCAGTTGATGCGCTTCTCCCCCTGC
This sequence comes from Shigella sp. FC1661, assembly GCF_001712525.1. NCBI lineage: Bacteria > Pseudomonadati > Pseudomonadota > Gammaproteobacteria > Enterobacterales > Enterobacteriaceae > Shigella > Shigella sp. FC1661. The sequence continues at coordinate 12,584 of NZ_MDGW01000580.1, read as the reverse complement.
TGGCGCGCGTTCGGCAAAGTATTTCGCCAGCCCTTTAATTGAGGAAAGTGGATTACGGATTTCGTGGGCAACGCCTGCCGCCAGATGCCCCAGTGCCACCAGCTTCTCTTTGCGCTTCATTTCATCTTGTAGAAGCTGGCGCGAGCGCAGATAGCGGCGATACCAGAAGAATGACAATACGCTTGCCAGCAAGACCGTCGCCAGGGCGAAGAGGATAATCAGGGTGTTTCTCTGCTCACGATCTTCGGCACTCACAATATTACTGGCGTCGAAAGCGATGAAAATTGCTTGTGGTGTCGCGGCATACTGCTGCATATGGCGCATCCGGTGCATTCCAGCACCAAACATCGGTTGAAACTGGCGATAAATTTCCAGAACAGGCTCACCGTCTGCGCTATCGATCCGCCGCCACGCTTCTTCATCTCCCGGATGTAACTGCTGCATTTCCTGCGGGGAATAAATCTGTTTTCCCACCATGCCGGAGTTGCTATGCATCACGATTGTTCCTTGTTCATCCGTGACCGCAAACCAACGTACTCCAGGCTGCCCGGCCATTTCTTCCAGTAAGGCCTGCTGCTGCGCATGATGCATGCGCATCCCCATGCCGACGCGCGAGCCGGATTCAAGAGCGCGAATAAGTACACTGCCTTTTTCCAGCAGCGTTTGTCTGGCGGCGCAGTCTCGCGCCCATAATCGCGAATCACCGTCACCGCAAACAACCCTACCAGCCCAACAATGACCACGGGGAGGATCGCGCTTAACCATTTAGCTAAGGAGTCTTTAGAACGTTGCATAAAACGCATCTTCTTCTTTGCCTGCTCATCCCTTTCTGACAGCAGAAATCATGCCATCTTTTATCAGCGCTTACCCTGCGCTGTAACACAAAGGCTTAAGTTTCAATGAGTAAAAATGACTCGCTACCCGCAGCAGGCGAGTCATTTTTACTCGTTTATCATGCCAGATTACCCGTCATATCAGCGTTTCATCGTTGGCACGGAAGATGCAATACCCGAAGTAAGACAACCACTGGAGGATTAACCATGAAACGGAACACGAAAATTGCCCTGGTAATGATGGCGCTTTCAGCAATGGCGATGGGATCGACATCTGCATTTGCTCACGGCGGACACGGTATGTGGCAGCAAAATGCCGCGCCTTTGACCAGCGAACAACAGACAGCGTGGCAGAAAATCCATAATGACTTTTACGCTCAAAGCAGCGCACTGCAACAGCAACTGGTGACGAAGCGTTATGAATACAATGCCCTGTTAGCCGCGAACCCACCGGATAGCAGCAAAATTAACGCGGTCGCCAAAGAGATGGAGAATTTGCGTCAGTCGTTAGATGAGTTACGGGTGAAACGAGATATCGCGATGGCTGAAGCGGGTATTCCGCGCGGAGCCGGAATGGGCATGGGCTACGGCGGCTGCGGTGGTGGCGGTCATATGGGTATGGGCCACTGGTAAATCAGAACGTTTTCTCGTTGGGTTGCCAGCGACAGAAATCAGAGTTTGCCACTAACAGTAATTGCGAACCTTCGGGCGCTTCCAGCCATGCCACGCTGACATCAACAGAAGAGCGGCTCTGGCGGCGCTCGATATGCGCTATCGCCTGCGAATCTAAATCAGGTTTAATGGTTTGCCCTTCGCAGGTGGTCACGGTCTGTTCCATCGCATGCCAGCGCCCCTGGCGCAGCACGACTCTCCCCTGACGTAAGGCATCGCTAATCTGGCGGATCTGATCAGCACGATAACGGTATAAATCGATTTGGTCGTTAGAAAGCTGCTGCTTTTCCCCATCGGATTCACGTTGCATAAAGCTCAGATCACCGCGATCGTCAAAACGCGCGCGAATATTCACCGGCGGTTTGCTGTAAACATTGATATTGATGAGCGTGAGGTTATCGCCCTGCCAGCGATACTCTCGCGTCGTGGTATCGCCACTGCGCCACGGGCTAAACACGGCAAGCAGATGCACATTATCGCCGCTGTCTTTTCGCCAGATGCGTACCGCGCCCTGGTCTTCAGCAAATCCACTGGCGGTAAAGGGAGGAAGTGAAGAGTTATGACTACAGGCAGTGAGAAGCAGAGCGCCAGCCAGCATCAATGATCGACGCCAGAAAGACAAAAGGGGTGAAACCACCCCTTCGTTAAAACTGTTCACTGCCACGCAATCTTACTTAACTGCGTCTTTCAGTGCCTTGCCAGAAACAAATGCCGGTACGTTAGCTGCGGCAATTTTGATTTCTTTACCGGTCTGCGGGTTGCGGCCAGTACGCTCAGCGCGGTGGTTCACTTTGAAGGTACCGAAACCAACCAGTTGTACAGCATCGCCTTCTTTCAGAGACTCAGTAATTGCAGCCAGAGTGGACTCCAGAGCAGCTTTAGCCTGGGTTTTGGACAGTTCTGCTTTCTCTGCAATTACATCAATCAGTTGAGTCTTGTTCATAAGTTATCCTTACAATGTGTTTATCGCTTGCTAAGCATCGAGTGCGACGGAAATGCCAGAATAGCACTCTCCTGCATACACGCACCGATAGCCACTTTTTTTCGCCCCCCAAATGTAGACCAGACGGGGGGCGAAAGGGAAGACTCCAGGTACGACAAATCAGGCGTTAAATCACGTTTTCTGGTCTTATTGCTGAAAAATTATACCAATATTGCTCTCACCCGCCTCACGCAGGTCTGCCCTAAGGCCTTTTATCAGCTCGATATCGCGTTCTTCGCACTCAGCTAAAAGTCGGAATATTTCCCACTGAATGTCCCATTCTTGCTCTACAGCTGGGTTTTCTTTAAGCTCTTCATCGCTCATTTCGCGACCAACCTGAGTCATTTCCAGCATCGCAACGGTCGTGATGGAGGTCTTACTCACTTTCACCGCGTGTTCGAGCGTTTCACCACTCAAACGCGAATGGACCAGTTCACTTAACGCCACGCAGGCATCGATTGCCGGATAAACGCCGTACAGATCGAAATCGTCGGCTGAAGGAATCGCTTCTTCAAATTTCTCCAGTTGGCTGTCGAAATTTACTTTTGCGTCTTTAACGGTCAGCGTTTCCCAGATGAGATCGAGAATACGACGGTAAATTTGCCCATCACCAAAACCGGTTTGCTGGCAGAACATGGCGTAATTGGGGTACATGCGTTCGCATAAGCAAGCCATGAAAGTGACATGCTGCCAGCTTTCCAGGCGCTCCAGACGCAGATGAATTGGGTTTTGTAACATGTTAAGTTCTCAAATACGGAAATTATCCGCAGTTTACCTGAATTAGGGCTGATTTGCTGTATAGCGCACGAACGCCGGACGTTCCGAGGCCACCGCGTCCGCCCAGCGCGTTGGCTCCGGCAGACGATAGCCTTTCATGCAGCGTTGTACCCACGCCAGCGCGCTGTCCACGCTGACCCGATGGCCGGTAGCGATAAACAACGGGTTACAGCGCGCTTTGCTGCGCCAGACCCAGGCCAGCTGCTCGCCTTTATCCATCAGTGGGGCCAGCGCGCCCGGTTCGCTGGAGAGCGGTTCGAATTTACCGCAGAGCCGTTTTTTCGCCACGCCGATCGTTGGCACATCCACCATCAAACCAAAATGGCTGGCGACGCCAAGACGGCGAGGATGCGAGATCCCATGACCATCGACAAACACTAAATCCGGCTTTTGCGACAGCATCTCCCACGCTGCCAGCAGCGCAGGATATTCGCGGAAGGAAAGAAAACCTGGAATGTAAGGCATGGTGGTGGCGATGCGGGCAACTTTATACTCCACCAGCTCAAGCGAGGGATATTTCAGCAGCACCATCGCCGCTCGCGTCACTTCTCCGCCCTGCTCAAACCCGACATCGGCTCCGGCGATCAGATCCGGTGGATCTTTATCGAGTCGATCCTCGCGGATCACAGAAGAAGCCAGTTCGATTTGTTGAGCGCGTAATGACGCGAGATCCATAATCACTCCTTAGCGGTGATATTGTTCAGACAGTCGATGCACTGCCTCCACGAACACGCCAGCATGTTCTGGCGGCACATCCTGATGAATGCCGTGACCAAGGTTAAAGACATGACCTTCGCCGTGACCGAAACCTGCAAGTATAGTCGCTACTTCTTCTTCAATGCGGGCAGGCGGCGCGTACAGCATCGACGGATCCATATTACCCTGCAACGCGACTTTATTGCCCACACGGCGGCGCGCATCGGCGATATCCGTTGTCCAGTCGAGGCCCAACGCATCGCAACCGGTTTCTGCCATCGCTTCCAGCCACTGTCCGCCGCCTTTGGTAAACAGCGTGACCGGTACGCGGCGACCGTCGTTTTCACGCAGTAAACCATCAACAATTTTATGCATGTAATAGAGCGAGAACTGTTGATAATCGCGCCCGGTAAGCACACCGCCCCAGGTGTCGAAAATCATCACTGCCTGAGCACCGGCTTTAATCTGCGCATTCAGATACAAAGTGACGCTTTTCGCCAGTTTATCGAGTAGAGCGTGCAGCGCCTGCGGATCGGCATACATCATTTTTTTGATCACGGTGAAGGCTTTGCTGCTGCCGCCTTCCACCATGTAGGTTGCCAGCGTCCACGGGCTGCCGGAAAAACCAATCAGCGGCACTTCGCCTTTCAGTTCGCGACGAATGGTACGCACCGCGTTCATCACGTAACCCAGCTCATCTTCCGGGTCCGGAATTGGCAGCTTATCGACGTCGGCTTTGCAGGTGACTGGCGAGGTAAAACGCGGACCTTCTCCGGCTTCAAAATAGAGCCCTAACCCCATCGCGTCCGGCACGGTGAGGATATCGGAAAAGAGGATCGCCGCATCCAGCGGGTAGCGACGCAGCGGTTGCAAAGTCACTTCGCACGCCAGCTCGGCGTTTTTGCACAGCGACATAAAATCGCCCGCCTGGGCGCGCGTGGCTTTATATTCCGGTAGATAGCGACCCGCCTGGCGCATCATCCATACTGGAGTGACATCAACGGGCTGGCGCAGCAGCGCCCGCAGATAACGATCGTTTTTAAGTTCGGTCATTTTGGCTGTTCCTTAGTGCGTCAGGCGGTCAGTGTATCATCACTCATACTCTGCCCGACACATCGCCACAGTATCTTCTATCAGACGGCGCGCTACGGTGCCGGGCGGCGGGAGTAACGGCAAATCGTCATAGCTATACCAGTTCGCCTCGAGCAATTCTTTCGGGTCGATCACGATGTCGCCGCTGTCATATTCCGCCATAAACGCGGTCATTAAAGACTGAGGAAACGGCCACGGCTGAGAAGTCACGTAACGCAAGTTTTTAACTTTAATTCCGCTCTCTTCCATCACTTCCCGCGCGACTGCCTGCTCGAGGGTTTCGCCCACTTCGACGAATCCGGCAAGTACTGTATGGACACCGTTACGATGGCGGGTATGCTGGGCGAGGAGGATCGAATCATCGCGACGGATGGCAACAATAATGCAGGGGGCGATTTGCGGGTAGTAACGCTCACGGCAATGGCTGCACAGCATCGCCCATTCGGTTTTGCTCGGATACATTTCATGCCCGCAGTAACCACAGTATTTATGCGATCGGTAAAACTCCGCCAGTTGTACGCCTCGTCCGGCCAGTTGAAACAGCACAACATCGAGATCAATGACCTGACGTACCGACCCCATATCGTGACGCCGCTGCTGTTGTACTAACCAAACAGGTTCCCCCTGCCATTCGCCGATTTGTAGTGCGCGCTGACCCACAAGATCGAAATTTGCCGCTTCGCCATATGGCAATTCTCCCTTCGGCAACCATAATTTTTGTTCATGGCTGACGACCCACCAGCCGTGATCTAATTTTTCAATTATACGATCCATAGCTCTTGCACTACCTTTGCATCACTGGCATGTTTAACATGGTTTTTACATTTCTCACTGAGCAGTTTTTGAATACAAACTTGCGGAGTCAATCATGCTTAACCAGCTCGATAACCTGACGGAGCGCGTCAGAGGAAGTAACAAACTGGTTGATCGCTGGCTACATGTACGTAAGCATCTGCTCGTGGCTTACTACAATCTGGTTGGCATTAAGCCTGGCAAAGAATCGTACATGAGGCTAAACGAAAAAGCCCTTGATGATTTTTGTCAGAGCCTGGTCGATTACTTGTCTGCCGGACATTTCAGTATTTATGAGCGCATTCTTCATAAGCTGGAAGGCAACGGGCAACTCGCGCGCGCCGCGAAGATTTGGCCGCAACTCGAAGCCAATACCCAACAGATTATGGATTACTACGATTCCAGCCTGGAAACCGCCATCGATCATGATAATTACCTTGAGTTTCAACAGGTTTTATCTGACATCGGCGAGGCGCTGGAAGCGCGCTTTGTGCTGGAAGATAAGCTGATTCTGCTGGTGCTTGACGCCGCCCGCGTCAAACATCCTGCTTGAGTTCTGCGCTGTTAACGCGTAATTTACATTCAACGCCCCGTTTGTGGGGGCTAATTTCTTGTCGGAGTGCCTTAACTGGCTGAGACCGTTTATTCGGGATCCGCGGAACCTGATCAGGCTAATACCTGCGAAGGGAACAAGAGTTAATCTGCTATCGCATCGCCTTTGCGGCGATCGTCTCTTGCTTCATCCGTCGTCTGACAAGCCACGTCCTTAACTTTTTGGAATGAGCTATGTCTGCAACAAAACTGACCCGCCGCGAACAACGCGCCCGGGCCCAACATTTTATCGACACCCTGGAAGGCACCGCCTTTCCCAACTCAAAACGCATTTACCTCACTGGCACACACTCTGGCGTTCGCGTGCCGATGCGTGAGATCCAGCTTAGCCCGACGCTAATCGGCGGCAGCAAAGAACAGCCGCAGTTTGAAGAAAACGAAGCGATTCCGGTCTACGACACCTCCGGCCATATGGCGATCCGCAGATCGCCATTAACGTGCAGCAAGGGCTGGCAAAACTACGCCAGCCGTGGATCGATGCGCGCGGCGATACCGAAGAACTTACCGTGCGCAGTTCCGATTACACTAAAGCGCGGCTGGCAGATGATGGCCTCGACGAACTGCGTTTTAGCGGCGTACTAACACCAAAACGCGCCAAAGCAGGACGCCGTGTCACCCAACTGCACTACGCCCGCCAGGGCATCATCACACCGGAAATGGAATTCATCGCCATCCGCGAGAATATGGGCCGCGAGCGCATACGTAGCGAAGTTTTACGCCACCAGCATCCGGGAATGAGCTTTGGCGCACGTCTGCCGGAAAATATCACTGCGGAATTTGTCCGTGATGAAGTTGCTGCCGGACGTGCGATTATCCCGGCCAACATTAATCATCCGGAATCGGAGCCGATGATTATTGGCCGTAACTTCCTGGTAAAAGTTAACGCCAATATCGGCAACTCGGCGGTCACCTCTTCCATCGAAGAAGAAGTGGAAAAGCTGGTATGGTCCATGCGCTGGGGAGCGGATACGGTGATGGATCTCTCCACCGGTCGCTATATTCACGAAACCCGCGAGTGGATTTTGCGTAACAGTCCGGTGCCGATCGGTACAGTGCCGATCTACCAGGCGCTGGAGAAGGTTAACGGGATCGCCGAAGATCTTACCTGGGAAGCGTTCCGCGACACGCTGCTGGAACAGGCCGAGCAAGGTGTGGATTACTTCACTATCCATGCGGGCGTACTGTTGCGCTATGTGCCGATGACCGCGAAACGCCTGACCGGTATCGTCTCTCGCGGCGGTTCGATTATGGCGAAATGGTGCCTCTCCCATCATCAGGAAAATTTCCTCTATCAACACTTCCGCGAAATTTGTGAAATCTGTGCCGCTTATGACGTTTCGCTGTCGCTGGGCGACGGTCTGCGCCCCGGTTCTATTCAGGACGCCAACGATGAAGCGCAGTTTGCCGAGCTGCATACGCTGGGCGAACTGACCAAAATTGCCTGGGAATATGACGTGCAGGTGATGATTGAAGGCCCAGGCCACGTGCCGATGCAGATGATCCGCCGCAATATGACCGAGGAGTTAGAGCACTGCCACGAAGCGCCGTTTTACACTCTGGGGCCGCTAACTACCGATATTGCGCCGGGCTATGACCACTTCACGTCGGGGATTGGTGCGTCGATGATTGGCTGGTTTGGCTGCGCGATGCTCTGTTACGTAACGCCAAAAGAGCATCTGGGTCTGCCTAATAAAGAAGATGTTAAGCAGGGGCTTATCACCTATAAGATTGCCGCCCACGCCGCTGACCTGGCGAAAGGGCATCCGGGCGCGCAAATTCGCGATAACGCCATGTCGAAAGCCCGCTTCGAATTTCGCTGGGAAGACCAGTTTAATCTGGCCCTCGACCCGTTTACCGCCCGCGCTTATCACGATGAAACCCTGCCGCAAGAGTCAGGTAAAGTCGCCCATTTTTGCTCCATGTGTGGGCCGAAATTCTGCTCGATGAAAATCAGCCAGGAAGTGCGTGATTACGCCGCCACGCAAACTATTGAAATGGGAATGGCGGATATGTCGGAGAACTTCCGTGCCAGAGGCGGAGAAATCTACCTGCGTAAGGAGGAAGCGTGATGTATCAGCCTGATTTTCCTCCTGTACCTTTTCGTTTAGGACTGTACCCAGTGGTGGACAGCGTACAGTGGATCGAACGTCTGTTGGATGCAGGCGTACGTACTCTCCAGCTACGCATCAAAGATCGGCGCGATGAAGAGGTGGAAGCCGATGTCGTGGCGGCAATTGCGCTGGGCCGCCGCTATAACGCGCGATTGTTTATCAACGATTACTGGCGGCTCGCGATCAAGCATCAGGCGTATGGCGTCCATTTGGGGCAGGAAGATTTGCAAGCCACCGATCTCAATGCCATCCGCGCGGCAGGCCTGCGGCTGGGTGTTTCGACACATGACGATATGGAAATCGACGTCGCGCTGGCAGCACGCCCCTCTTATATCGCGCTGGGACATGTGTTCCCGACGCAAACCAAACAGATGCCTTCTGCACCGCAGGGGCTGGAACAGCTGGCACGGCATGTTGAGCGACTGGCGGATTATCCCACCGTGGCGATTGGCGGTATCAGTCTGGCACGCGCGCCTGCGGTGATAGCAACGGGTGTCGGCAGTATCGCCGTCGTCAGCGCCATTACTCAAGCCGCAGACTGGCGTTTGGCAACGGCACAGTTGCTGGAAATTGCAGGAGTTGGCGATGAATGACCGTGATTTTATGCGTTATAGCCGCCAAATCCTGCTCGACGATATCGCTCTTGACGGGCAGCAAAAACTGCTCGACAGCCAGGTGCTGATTATCGGTCTTGGCGGGCTGGGTACACCTGCTGCGCTATACCTGGCGGGCGCTGGCGTCGGGACGCTGGTACTGGCAGATGACGACGATGTGCATTTAAGCAATCTGTAACGACAAATTCTCTTTACCACTGAAGATATCAACAGCCCGAAATCGCAGGTCAGCCAACAGCGACTGACACAGTTGAATCCCGACATTCAACTGACAGCATTACAACAACGGTTAACGGGTGAGGCGTTAAAAGATGCGGTTGCACGGGCCGATGTGGTGCTCGACTGTACCGACAATATGGCGACTCGCCAGGAGATTAATGCCGCCTGCGTGGTACTCAACACGCCGCTTATCACCGCCAGCGCGGTCGGATTTGGCGGTCAGTTGATGGTACTGACGCCGCCCTGGGAGCAGGGGTGTTACCGCTGCCTGTGGCCAGATAACCAGGAGCCAGAACGCAACTGCCGCACGGCGGGCGTGGTTGGCCCGGTGGTCGGGGTTATGGGCACTTTGCAGGCACTGGAAGCCATTAAGTTATTAAGCGGTATAGAGACACCTGCGGGAGAACTCCGACTGTTCGACGGTAAATCGAGCCAGTGGCGCAGCCTGGCGTTGCGCCGCGCCAGTGGTTGCCCGGTATGCGGAGGAAGCAATGCAGATCCTGTTTAACGATCAACCGATGCAGTGCGCCGCCGGGCAAACTGTTCACGAACTACTGGAGCAACTCGACCAACGACAAGCGGGCGCGGCTCTGGCGATTAATCAGCAAATCGTCCCGCGTGAGCAGTGGACGCAACATATCGTGCAGGATGGCGACCAGATCCTGCTTTTTCAGGTTATTGCAGGGGGTTGAGATGTTACGTATTGCGGACAAAACGTTTGATTCACATCTGTTTACCGGCACAGGGAAATTCGCTTCTTCACAACTGATGGTGGAGGCGATCCGCGCTTCCGGCAGCCAGCTGGTGACACTGGCGATGAAACGTGTCGACTTGCGCCAGCACAACGACGCTATCCTCGAACCGCTTATCGCGGCGGGTGTGACCCTGCTGCCAAATACTTCCGGGGCGAAAACAGCGGAAGAAGCCATTTTCGCCGCCCATCTGGCACGTGAAGCGTTAGGCACAAACTGGTTAAAATTAGAGATTCACCCTGACGCCCGCTGGCTGTTGCCCGATCCCATCGAAACTCTGAAAGCCGCCGAAATGCTGGTACAACAGGGATTTGTCGTGCTGCCTTACTGCGGGGCCGATCCGGTATTGTGTAAACGTCTGGAAGAAGTCGGCTGTGCAGCGGTGATGCCGCTCGCGCGCCGATTGGCTCGAATCAGGGACTGGAAACCCGTGCCATGCTGGAGATTATTATCCAGCAGGCCACAGTTCCGGTGGTTGTCGATGCTGGCATCGGCGTTCCCAGCCATGCCGCGCAGGCCCTGGAAATGGGGGCCGACGCGGTGTTAGTGAATACGGCGATTGCCGTAGCGGACGATCCCGTCAACATGGCGAAGGCATTTCGTCTGGCGGTAGAAGCAGGCCTGCTGGCACGTCAGTCCGGACCGGGCAGCCGCAGTCATTTTGCTCATGCCACCAGCCCGCTGACTGGATTTCTGGAGGCATCGGCATGAAAACCTTCAGCGATCGCTGGCGACAACTGGACTGGGATGACATCCGCCTGCGTATCAACGGCAAAACGGCTGTTGACGTAGAGCGGGCGCTAAATGCCTCGCAATTCACCCGCGACGATATGATGGCGCTGTTATCGCCAGCCGCCAGTGGCTATCTGGAACAACTGGCCCAACGGGCGCAGCGTCTGACCCGTCAGCGATTTGGCAACGCAGTTAGTTTCTACGTCCCGCTTTATCTTTCCAATCTTTGCGCTAACGACTGCACGTACTGCGGATTTTCCATGAGTAATCGCATCAAGCGCAAAACGCTGGATGAAGCGGATATTGCCAGGGAAAGCGCCGCTATACGGGAGATGGGCTTTGAACATCTGCTATTAGTCACTGGTGAACATCAGGCGAAAGTGGGGATGGATTACTTTCGTCGTCATCTCCCCGCCCTGCGTGAACAGTTCTCTTCACTACAAATGGAAGTGCAACCGCTGGCGAAGACGGAATACGCCGAGTTAAAGCAGCTTGGTCTGGATGGCGTGATGGTTTATCAGGAGACATATCACGAGGCGACTTATGCCCGCCATCATCTGAAAGGCAAAAAACAGGACTTCTTCTGGCGGCTGGAAACGCCGGATCGGCTGGGGCGTGCGGGGATTGATAAGATAGGCCTCGGCGCGCTAATTGGCCTTTCCGACAACTGGCGCGTTGACTGCTATATGGTTGCCGAACATTTGCTATGGCTGCAACAGCATTACTGGCAAAGCCGTTACTCTGTCTCTTTTCCGCGCCTGCGCCCGTGTACTGGCGGCATTGAGCCTGCGTCGATTATGGATGAACGCCAGTTAGTGCAAACCATCTGCGCCTTCCGACTGCTTGCACCGGAGATTGAACTGTCACTCTCCACGCGGGAATCACCGTGGTTTCGCGATCGCGTTATTCCGCTGGCGATCAATAACGTCAGCGCCTTCTCGAAAACGCAGCCAGGTGGCTATGCCGATAATCACCCCGAGTTGGAACAGTTCTCACCGCACGACGATCGCAGACCGGAAGCGGTTGCTGCCGCGTTAACCGCTCAGGGTTTGCAGCCGGTATGGAAAGACTGGGACAGCTATCTGGGACGGGCCTCGCAAAGACTATGAGACGGAATGTAAGAACGTAAATTTATTCCGAGCCGCTACGGAAGATGAAAAACGCAAGGTTGTTGAAAGCGTTGTGTTTTTTTATGGTAGTGCCGTCAGCAGGAATGTTGTCCAGGGCGAAAAGCTTCTTCCTCGTTTCGCCCTGCCTTTCTTAAAAATTCCGTAATGCAAAGTCTGAAGCCATCGCCTGTTGAGCAATGAAAGAGATCTGATTGTAAGAGAGTAAATACTCAACTATGATAGAGACGAAAATAAGAACACATGTTCTCATCTTCCAGGATGCAGCAGACTGAAGAAATTCAGACATCCCGCAACCTGCGATTATCGCAAGGTCAAGGCAAAGTCCGGTAATGGCGTTCTGAATACCAGAGATAATTCTCTGGCGAAACCCACCTTAAGGTGGGTTTTGTTATTTTGAGGGCTGAGGAAGCTGCTTATTTCTCAATAAGTTGTAGGCAATGGTGAAAAATTTCACTGATTTACCTGGTGATGCTGCCAACTTACTGATTTAGTGTATGATGGTGTTTTTGAGGTGCTCCAGTGGCTTCTGTTTCTATCAGCTGTCCCTCCTGTTCAGCTACTGACGGGGTG
>NZ_MDGW01000579.1:0-17924 GCF_001712525.1 Shigella sp. FC1661 | reverse complement strand
CAGCGCTGGCTGTTTTACGCGTATGACAGGCTCCGGAAGACGGTTGTTGCGCACGTATTCGGTGAACGCACTATGGCGACGCAGGGGCGTCTTATGAGCTTGCTGTCACCCTTTGACGTGGTGATATGGATGACGGATGGCTGGCCACTGTATGAATCCCGCCTGAAGGGAAAGCTGCACGTAATCAGCAAGCGATATACGCAGCGAATTGAGCGGCATAACCTGAATCTGAGGCAGCACCTGGCACGGCTGGGACGGAAGTCGCTGTCGTTCTCAAAATCGGTGGAGCTGCATGACAAAGTCATCGGGCATTATCTGAACATAAAACACTATCAATAAGTTGGAGTCATTACCGGGAACATGATGAAAAATATTCTCGCTATCCAGTCTCACGTTGTTTATGGTCATGCGGGTAACAGTGCGGCAGAGTTTCCTATGCGCCGCCTGGGCGCGAACGTCTGGCCGCTGAGCACCGTTCAATTTTCTAATCACACCCAGTACGGCAAATGGACTGGCTGCGTGATGCCGCCCAGCCATTTAACCGAAATTGTGCAAGGCATTGCCGCCATTGATAAATTACACACCTGTGATGCCGTGTTAAGTGGCTATCTGGGATCGGCGGAGCAGGGTGAACATATCCTCGGTATCGTCCGTCAGGTGAAAGCCGCGAATCCGCAGGCGAAATATTTTTGCGATCCGGTAATGGGTCATCCGGAAAAAGGCTGTATCGTTGCACCGGGTGTCGCAGAGTTTCATGTGCGGCACGGTTTGCCTGCCAGCGATATCATTGCGCCGAATCTGGTTGAGCTGGAAATACTCTGTGAGCATGCGGTAAATAACGTCGAAGAAGCGGTTCTGGCAGCGCGCGAACTCATTGCGCAAGGGCCACAAATTGTGTTGGTTAAACACCTGGCGCGAGCTGGCTACAGCCGTGACCGTTTTGAAATGCTGCTGGTCACCGCCGATGAAGCCTGGCATATCAGCCGTCCGCTGGTGGATTTTGGTATGCGCCAGCCGGTAGGTGTTGGTGATGTGACGAGCGGTTTACTGCTGGTGAAACTGCTTCAGGGGGCAACGCTGCAGGAGGCGCTGGAACATGTGACCGCTGCAGTCTACGAAATCATGGTGACCACCAAAGCAATGCAGGAATATGAGCTGCAAGTGGTGGCTGCTCAGGATCGTATTGCCAAACCAGAACATTACTTCAGCGCAACAAAGCTCTGAAATATCTCATTTCGGCCCACAACGACCTGTGGGCCGATGGCTATTACTTTAAGCCTTCCGCTGACAGCGCGTCTTGTACTTCCGGACGTTCAGCCATACGTTGCATAAATGCTGCAATGTGCTCTAACCCTTCCAGATTCAGTTTCACCGCGTATGCCCAGCGCAGAACCGTAAACAGATAGGCATCAGCAATTGTAAATCTTTGCCCGCAGATCCAGTGCTCATCCTTCAGTGCCTCGTTCACATATTGCAGCTTCTTCTCCAGCTGCGCGCGAACTGTCGGTTTGTACTCTTCCGGTGTATCAGGGCGAAACAGAGGTGTGAAACCTTTATGCAGCTCGGTGGCGATGTAATTCAGCCATTCGATGGTTTTATAGCGGGAAATACTGTTTACCGGTGCCAGCAACTGGCGGTCGGGGACGCTGTCGGCAAGATACTGCATAATCGCTACGCCTTCCGTCAGCAAAGTACCGTCATCCAGCAGCAATGCAGGCACCTGCCCCTTAGGGTTAACGGCAAAGTAATCGTCACCGTTTTCGAGACGTTTTTTCATTAAATCCACACTGACGAGGGTAAAATCCTTTCCGCTCTCACGCAGGGTGATATGGGAAGCGAGAGAGCAGGCACCCGGTTTGTAGAACAATTTCATCGGTAACTCCTTTTGTCTGTGGTTTAAAGTATGGTAGTGCGTTGCTGAACAAAAAAAAAGCCGCTAACGAAAAGTTAGCGGCTTGTAAAAGAGTTTCCCTGAATTTTACGCTACAGCAGCTTTCGCCGCTTTGTCTGCAGCGTCATCCTGCGTCATACGGTGCAGTTTAGGCGCGGTCAGCAGCATCAGTACTGCAATAATGGCAGTAGCGACACCAATCTGCAAGAATACGCGACCATAAACTTCCAGTGACATCAGCGGGTCGGTAACGTTATCCGGCACAGCCATCATACCCGCAACATAACCACCAATCAGGTTTGCACCGGCAGTGGTCAGGAACCAGCTACCCATAATGAAGCCCATCAGACGCTGCGGAACGAGTTGTGCAACCATTGCCAGACCCAGACCAGAGATCATCAGTTCCCCGATGCTCTGCAGGCCATAGCTTGCGACCAGCCAGCTTACAGACACGATACCAGCGTCAGACGCGAATTTCGCACCCAGCGGCAGAATCAGGAACGCACCAGAACACATCACCATGCCGATTGCAAACTTGGTTGGCATCGGCAGGGTATCGCCCATCTTGTTATAGATAGCGGCCAGAATCGGACTACCGATGATGATCCAGAACGGGTTCAGTGCCTGATACTGCTCAGGTTCTACGGCCAGACCCAGAATGGAGTGCTCAACGTTACGAATCGCAAAGAAGTTCAGTGACGTTGGCATCTGGCTGTACAGCACGAAGAAGATAATGGCTTCGAGCATCAGGATGAAGGCAACGATCATTTTACGACGCGCAGCACCTTTCATCGCGAAGGCTTCTTTACCGAAGATAACCACGATACCGAAGGCAACAACGCCCAGCGCCATACGCGCAACTTCCTGATTGTGCAGCAGCCAGGTGGCGATAGCGATCAGTGCCACAACACCAATAATGGTCAGCAGCAGGTTACGGTAGTTGATAGGCTCGAAGTCTGGTTTTGAACCGTACTGTTTAACCCAGCGTTGGCAGAAGGCGAAGTTAACGATAGTGATCAGCAGGCCTACAACGCTCAACGCAAACGCAACACTCCAGCCGTATTTCGCGGCCAGCCACGGCGTAGCAATCATAGAGAAGAAAGAGCCGATGTTGACGGACATGTAGTACATGGTGAATGCACCGTCCAGACGCGGGTCGTTTTTCTCATAGCATGTAGAAAGCAGAGAAGACGGGTTAGCTTTAAACAGGCCGTTACCGACCGCAATAGCCGCCATACCCATATAAACGATACCGGCGTCGTGACCAGACCAGGCAACCAGAGCATAACCAATCGCCAGCACAATAGCGCCGAGCATAATTACGCGTTTAGTACCCAGTACTTTGTCACCTAACCAGCCGCCGATAGCGACCAGACCATAAACCAGGGCACTAAAGGAAGAGAAAAGGGTGATTGAATCCGCTTCAGACATACCCAGTTGTTTAACCAGGTAAACAGCCATAATTCCTTGTAGGCCGTAATAACCAAAACGTTCCCATAACTCAATCGAGAAGATGAGATAGAACGCCTTCGGTTGTTTGAAAGCGTTCAAACTGACGCTTTCAGTTGGTTTTTGGTTTGCAGTGGACACTTTGACCTCTTTTTTTACATCCCATATTAACGGGGGTGCTTTCTCGCGTTATGTCTAAAAAACATACGCGCAATTGTTATAGTGGGAGGGGAAACGGCAGGTAATGTTCACTATCTTGCACTTTCAGACAAGTCCTTTGTAATAATCTGTTACATATAACTGAGGCGGGGAATTCAACCATTCCGGGAAATGTTATCCAGCGTTAAATTTTTCAAAAAACGTAACGGCAGATTTTTTCACTGCACTGAGAGGGGGATGATGGCTTAACGGCGATATGTTCTGCTATTTAGCGTTTTTGCTAGTGAGATAGTCCAGTTTCTGAAAAATAGCCAGTGTAATGTTTTGTAGGTCAATATTTGTTGCGTGTGTAAATTTAAATGATTTTAACCTGATTATTGCAATGTTTTTACATTGCGACAGCATCGTGATCTTGATCACGAATGAATAGAAAATTTCGCTATTAAAAAAACAATTAACCTGCATTTTTGGTTATCCGCAAACGGATTACCTGATGATAACGCTAAGCAATGGCATCATTCACGTTAAAAAGATGTTTTAAAAGAGGATAAAGAAAGGTTATCAATGGGGTAATCGGTGTTACCCCTTTTCTTCAGATGTCAACTTTCTCTTTGTATTCACAAAGATCTTCAATAATACAAGAGCCACAGCGGGGCTTGCGGGCAATGCAGGTATAACGCCCGTGCAGGATCAACCAATGGTGGCAGTCGACTTTAAACTCTGCCGGAACCACTTTCAGTAGCTTTTCTTCTACCTGTTCAACGTTTTTCCCCGGCGCAAATTGAGTACGATTACAAACGCGGAAAATGTGCGTGTCGACAGCAATAGTCGGCCAGCCGAATGCAGTGTTTAATACGACGTTGGCTGTTTTACGACCTACGCCGGGCAGGGCTTCAAGCGCAGCACGATCTTCCGGAACCTCGCCATTATGCTGCTCCAGTAAGATACGGCAGGTTTTGATGATATTTTCTGCTTTGCTGTTATAAAGCCCAATCGTTTTGATATAGGTTTTAACCCCTTCAACGCCCAGTTCAAGCATCGCTGCAGGCGTATTCGCCACCGGGTAGAGTTTCGCCGTCGCCTTATTAACACTGACATCGGTCGCCTGAGCGGAAAGCAGTACGGCAATCAGCAATTCAAAAGGCGAACTGAAATTAAGCTCGGTGGTGGGATGAGGATTGTTCTCACGCAGGCGAGTGAGGATCTCCAGGCGTTTTGCTTTGTTCATCAGACATTCCCTGTTTCACCGTTTGGCAATGCACGTTCGGCAGCTGCTTCAGTACGGCGCTTTTTCATTCTTTCATCAATCAGGTATTTTCCTGCCAGCATCAGTCCCAGGCCAATAAATGCACCTGGTGGCAGCATCGCCAGCAGGAAAGGGGAGTCGGTGTGGAAAATCTCCACGCGTAATACTTTTGCCCAGCTACCTAACAGCGCATCTGCACCGTCAAACAATGTGCCATTGCCGATAATTTCGCGTAGTGAACCCAGCACGAACATGGCGCAGGTTGCGCCCATACCAATTGAAAAGCCGTCCAGTGCCGAAAGCGCCGGACCTTTTTTGGCGGCGAAGGCTTCAGCGCGGCCCACAACGATACAGTTAGTGACAATCAGCGGAATAAAAATCCCTAATGATTGATACAGGCCAAAGGCGTAGGCGTTGATCAGCATCTGTACAGCGCTGACCACCGAGGCGATGATCATCACGTAAATGGGAATGCGGATCTCGGCTGGCGTCCAGTGACGCAGCGTCGAAATGGTCAGGTTGGTCAGCGTCAGTACCAGCGTAGTCGCAAGTCCTAAACCCAGAGCATTAGTGGCAGTGGACGTGACCGCCAACAGAGGACAAAGGCCGAGCAACTGGACCAGCGCAGAGTTGTTTTTCCACAACCCCTGAACAATAACGTCTTTAATTTCGCTCACGCTTTATTCTCCACAGGCAGGAAGTTGAGAAAGTTGTGCCGGTAACGTCTGAGCGTACAATCCGGCGCGTTTTACCGCATTAACCACCGCGCGGGGAGTAATCGTCGCGCCGGTGAACTGGTCGAAATCACCACCATCTTTCTTCACCGCCCAGTGCGCATCATCCGCACCACTGATTTTTTTACCCGCAAAATGGGTGATCCAGTCAGAAAGGCGCAGTTCGATTTTATCGCCAAGCCCTGGCGTTTCGTGGTGCTCTGTCACGCGCGTGCCAAGTACCGTGCCGTTAAAATCGGCTCCCACCAGCAGCTGAATCGCACCGGAATAGCCATCTGGCGCGGTTGCTTCCAGAACGGCGGCTACCGGTTTGTCATCCTGTTTGGCGATGTAAACCCGATGCTCACCTTTACCTAACTCTGGCGCAGTTACCAGATAGCAACTCTGTGCCAGCGCATTGTTATAGCGTTCGGCTGGCAGCACCTGATCAAATAATGCCTTTTGTTGCAGACTTGCCTGTTCAGCAATCGTCGTTTTGGTCATCTGGTTGATGGCCGCAGTTAACCCTGTTGAACCCGCTGCAAATAGCGCTAACGTAATGCCGTGTTTTCGGATAGTTTTCAGCATGGTTTACCCTTTGCGATGGCCGTAGACGCGCGGACGCGTGTAGTAATCGATCAGAGGAACCGTGATGTTCGCCAGCAGGACGGCAAAAGCCACGCCGTCAGGATAGCCGCCGAAACTGCGGATCAACCAGACTAATAAGCCCGCAAGCGCGCCGAAAATAAGACGACCACGATTGGTCGTAGAAGCGGTAACCGGGTCAGTCAAAATAAAGAATGCGCCGAGCATGGTCGCACCAGACAGCAGATGAATTTGCGGTGCTGCCAGTGTTTCTGGTGAGAACAACCAGCCCAACGTTGCGCATAACGCCAGCGTTACTAAGAAGCTGAGGGGAATATGCCAGCGAATCGCTTTCTGCCATAGCAACCACAGGCCGCCAGCCAGCCAGGCGAGATTTACCCATTGCCAACCAGCGCCCGCCAGAATACCGCTGTAGATCGGATATTGCATAATCTGTTCAACCGAATGACCGGCACGGACAGAGGTTTTAAATGTATCCAGCGGTGTCGCCTGACTAATGCCATCAATACCTAAGTGTAGTGTGTTCATATCAGCACCACTGGCGGTATGCCCGCTGAAAATAACCTGTATGGCGTCGATAAAACCAGGGATGTTGACCGCAATTTCATGTGGCGGTAACCAGCTGGTCATCTGCACCGGGAAGGAGATCAGTAAGACCACATAACCAATCATTGCCGGATTAAACGGGTTTTGCCCCAGACCGCCATACAACTGTTTAGCGATGATCACCGCAAACACCGTACCCAGCACGACCATCCACCATGGCGCGAGGGGGGGAATACTTACCGCCAGCAATAAGCCTGTCAGCAATGCTGAGTTATCTTTCAACGTTGCGGCTACCGACTGCTTGCGTAGTTTGAGTACGAGAGCTTCGGCTAACAGAGTACTAACCGATGCCAACAGGATCTGAACGAGAGTACCCCAACCAAAAAACCACAGTTGCGCTGCGATTCCTGGCACGGCTGCGAGCAACACCAACAGCATAATGCGCGATGTCTGGCGCTGGTTATGGGTATAAGGGGAGCTAGCTATTCTGAATACCATTTAGTCCTCGTTTACAACCTTTTGCTGGGCGGCTTTTTTGGCCTGAGCGCGGGCAATAGCCGCGGCAACTGCCGCTTTGCGCGGATCAACCTGTTCTTCTGGTTCCGCATTAGCCTGTTGCTGTTCCAGCTTGCGCGCTTTGGCGCGGGCGATAGCTGCTTCAACGGCAGTTTTACGTGGATCAGCAACGGTTGCTGCGTCGTTAGTTTGCTGCAGTTCTGCCTGTTTCGCTCTGGCTTGCGCTTTACGGGCTTCCCGTGCTGCAATAATTGCACTGTTATCCGGGCGTTCGCCCGCTTTAATCACAATAGGCTGTGTAGCCTGGGCCTGTTTCTCTTTCACCCGCGCCAGAGCGGCAGCAATCGCATCTTTATCTTTGGCTGCAGGTTGAACGGCTGCGCTCTTATGTCGTTCAAGGCGAGCCGCTTTTTCGCGCTCCAGACGAGCCTGGCGCGCTTCGAAACGCGCTTTGGCTTCTGCGGCGCGCTTTTCTTCCTGACGAATAGCCGCAATTTCAGCTTTTTCCTGACGGAAATATTGCACCAGGGGAATATTGCTCGGGCAAACCCACGCGCAAGCCCCACATTCAATGCAATCAGCAATGTTATGCGTGGTAGCTTTATCGTGTTGCTGACCTTTGCTGAACCAGTACAACTGTTGCGGCAAAAGATCCGCAGGGCAGGCGTCAGCACAGGCGCTACACCGGATGCAGCTTTGTTCTTCCTGTGGTTCGCCAAGTTCATTGGCAGAGGGAGCCAACAGACAGTTGGTAATCTTTACGACCGGGACATCCAGCCATGGCAAGGTAAAGCCCATTAGCGGGCCACCCATAATCACCATTTGATCGGCAGAGGGGCAGAATCGGGCATCATTCAATAAATGACGCACTGGCGTCCCCAGCCGTGCCCAGACGTTGCCCGGGCGAGCGATTGCTTCGCCAGTCAGGGTTACAACACGCTCGGTAATCGGCTCGCCATCAATAACGGCACGTTTCACTGCATAAGCAGTGCCGACGTTTTGCATTAATACGCCGATATCGGATGAACGCCCGCCATGTGGAACCTGCTTCCCGGTCAGAATGTAGGTTAATTGTTTAGCACCGCCAGAAGGATATTTGGTTGGAATCACCCGCAGAGAAATATCGTTAGAGTCCGCCAGCACCGCGCGCAGCATGGAAATCGCCTGCGGTTTGTTATCTTCAATGCCGATAAGAATTTCGCGTGGCTGCAGAATATGCGCAAGAATGCGAATACCCTCTACGAGCTGAGCCGCGCAATCCTGCATCAAACGGTCATCGGCGGTAATGTACGGCTCGCACTCAGCCGCGTTGATAATCAACGTTTCAATCTTATCTCCGCCACCCTGCAATTTAACGCCTGTCGGGAATCCTGCACCGCCCAGCCCGGCAACACCAAACTGATGTATGCGCTCGATTAACTCTTCGCGACTGCGAGTGCGATAATCGGCCCAGCCGTCGCGCGGGATCCAGCAGTCTTCACCATCGGCATCAATAATCACGCTTAATTCAGCTAAAGCTGAAGGATGAGCCGTAGAGTGGGGCGCAATAGCCGTAACGGTACCCGAGGTGGGCGCGTGAACAGGCAGCATTTTGCCGCGACCACGGGTAAGCGGCTGGCCGCGCAATACTTTATCGCCGACGCTAACGCACAACTCACCTTCAGCGCCAATATGCTGTTTCAGTGGAATAACAAAACGCTGCGCCAGTGGTACCTGGCGCAGGGGTGTACCGTTGGACTGGGTTTTCATCTCCGGTGGATGGATGCCGCCGTTGAAATCCCAGATTTTATTTTTTCTGAATGCAGAGAATAACTTAAGCATGGTGTTCCACGGGAATGATACGCACGGGAATGGTGTTCAGATCCCATTTCCAGGAGTCAGGTGTTTCTGCGACCGGTTGCAACGAGATGCAGTGCGTCGGGCACGGATCAACACATAAATTGCAGCCCGTACAGAGATCACTCATTACCGTATGCATGGCACGGGTAGCGCCAACGATGGCGTCTACCGGACAAGCCTGAATACATTTAGTGCAGCCAATACAGTTATTTTCATCAATAACCGCCACCATCCGCGCAGGCGTTAGCTCTTGCGCTTCGCCATCCAGCGGCTGCGGCTCGACATTAAGCAACTCGGCAATTTTTAGCATCACAGCTTCGCCACCTGGGGCGCAACGGTTGATTTTTTCACCGTTACAGCTGATGGCTTCCGCGTAGGGGCGACAGCCGGGATAACCGCACTGAGCACACTGGCTCTGCGGTAAGATTTTGTCAATTTTCTCAACGACCGGATCGTCTTCCACCGCAAAACGGCGGGAGGCATAACCCAGAATGGCGCCAAACGCCAGGCCCAGCAGGCTCACGGCGGCAACGGCAATCCAGATAGCATTCATTACAACTTCACCAAACCACTAAAGCCCATAAAGGCCAGAGACATAAGACCTGCGGTAATTAACGCAATGGCATTACCGCGAAAAGGTGCCGGGACATCAGCCACAGCAAGGCGTTCGCGGATGGCGGCGAAGAGCACCATCACCAGCGAGAAACCGACAGCGGCGGAAAAACCGTACAGCGCCGACTGCAAGAAATTGTGCCCGAGATTGATATTCAGCAACGCCACGCCGAGCACTGCACAGTTGGTGGTGATAAGCGGCAAAAAAATCCCCAGCAGACGGTAAAGCACCGGGCTGGTTTTGCGCACCACCATCTCGGTGAACTGCACGACCACAGCAATCACCAGAATAAATGCCAGGGTGCGCAGGTAAATCAGATTAAGTGGGATCAAAATCCACGTATCGATAAGCCAGGCGCAAATAGACGCCAGCGTCATCACAAACGTTGTTGCCAGCCCCATGCCCATCGCGGTTTCCAGTTTTTTGGAAACCCCCATAAACGGACAGAGACCGAGAAACTTGACCAGTACAAAGTTATTGACCAGTACAGTTCCGACAAACAGTAACAGGTAGTCAGTCATTTTTCGGCCTGAAATAAAAAAGCCGCCTATTATCCGTTAATCCAGAGCAGGCGACAACAGGTTAACTGTAAGGTTATTACGGATTCACAAATGTCGCTTTTACCCGCGACGAGCGTTTGAAATAGGAGACGATCAATGCGGTTGCCAACAAAGTAAACAGCAACTGGCGAACGGCTATGCCATCTTCCACGGGTGAAAAAGCGAATGCTTTTACTGCCAGCAATACGGAAATAAGCAGCCAGATAATATAGTGTTTAGGAACACAACGCCGACGTTTAAAGAAAGCGATGGTCAACCACAGTGTGTAATACCACATGGCGATAGCGGTAATAAAAGAAACGCCCCATAAGATTTGTGTCGTCAGTGCTTGTCCGCCGAGCGTTTGAAATGTTTGCGGAGAAGATAACGCAGCGGTATACAGCAACAACGCCAGCGTCGTACTCAACAGAGCGACTAAAAGCCAGGCCAACGGGCCAAGCAACCAGCCTCCAATACGTTGTGGCGTTGTGGTGGTCATAGGTTCTCCAGAATAGCGACGCAAACAGGCAAATCTAATTTTAGGGGCGTTATTATAAGGCTTTTATAACCGATCGCTACTTTCTTTATTGGACATAGTGCCAGACGGACTTCGGTACCTGGCCGAGGTCAAACAAACGCCCGCCAGAAACCAGCTCTGCGCGACGGTGATCGGCAGCACGATACATATTGATCAGTTCCTGATCGTCCGTCAGGGTGTAATTAAGATGGTCGTAGAGTTTTTCCAGACTTTCGAGTGAACTGATTTTGCGAAATTTTAATAAGTAGTCCTGAACAGTCATAAAAGGTCCATAAAATAATTAATACCAAAGGGGTAGGTATTATTAGTGATGATAAAATTTCACCAAAAGTGAACGCTTGTGTTATTACAATAATAAGAATGCGCTGATGGCAAATATTCAGGGATGAAAAACTGCTCTGAAAAGAGTAACGCGCTTTACTATCCCTGACAATCACCAACAACATCGAACAAGATAATAAATTCCTGGTTTAATATCCGACAAGTGAAAACATGCACCCGGACGGGCAGCATGGCGCTCTACAAGCGCAGAGCTTACTTGTGTTGTACCGAAGCACTCTGTTCAGGTGGCTGATAGTTGTCAATGTGACTCGCCACGCCAAGAAGAATGACTGAAACGACAAGAACGATCCAACCTGTTAATTCAATAAGACGATTCATTACAGCCCACATCTCTCTTGATTGATCCATTAACTTCAGGGGGTAAATGTTACTTAGCAATAATAGCTCCAGCAAGATTTTTACTGAGGTTTTTGCGATATTTAGCTTTTGTCGTTGGAAAATTCGCTATTTTTTTGACTTAAGTTAAACAACATCCCTTATTGCTGGCAGGTTATTAAACTGTTGAGCGTGGGTAAAGGATAGTGTCAAATAGCAATCATACTTCAATGAGAGGCAATGACATGAGCGACAACATCCGTGTTGGGTTGATTGGGTATGGTTATGCGAGCAAAACCTTCCATGCGCCCCTGATTGCGGGCACGCCCGGGCTGGAACTGGCGGTAATCTCCAGCAGTGATGAAACAAAAGTAAAAGCCGACTGGCCAACGGTTACGGTTGTCTCTGAGCCGAAGCATCTGTTTAACGATCCCAACATAGACCTGATTGTCATTCCTACACCCAACGATACCCATTTCCCGTTAGCCAAAGCGGCGCTTGAGGCGGGTAAACATGTGGTCGTTGATAAACCCTTTACCGTGACACTGTCACAAGCGCGAGAGCTGGATGCGCTGGCAAAAAGCCTGGGGCGTGTGCTGTCTGTATTCCATAACCGTCGTTGGGATAGCGATTTCTTGAAGCTAAAAGGTTTGCTCGCGGAAGGCGTGCTGGGTGAAGTTGCTTACTTTGAGTCTCATTTTGACCGCTTCCGTCCGCAGGTGCGCGATCGTTGGCGTGAACAGGGCGGCCCAGGCAGCGGTATCTGGTACGATTTAGCACCGCATCTTCTTGATCAGGCCATTACGCTATTTGGTTTACCGGTCAGCATGACGGTAGATTTGGCACAGTTACGGCCCGGAGCGCAGTCGACCGATTATTTCCACGCCATCTTGTCCTATCCACAGCGGCGAGTCATTTTACACGGTACCATGCTGGCAGCCGCTGAGTCAGCACGGTATATCGTGCATGGATCCCGAGGCAGTTATGTGAAATATGGCCTCGATCCACAGGAAGAACGTCTGAAAAATGGCGAGCGTCTGCCGCAGGAAGACTGGGGCTACGATATGCGTGATGGCGTACTTACCCGCGTGGAAGGTGAGGAACGTGTCGAAGAAACGCTGTTGACGGTACCTGGGAATTATCCGGCTTACTATGCGGCTATTCGTGATGCGTTAAATGGCGATGGTGAAAATCCGGTTCCGGCAAGCCAGGCAATCCAGGTAATGGAGTTGATTGAGCTGGGCATCGAATCCGCCAAACATCGCGCGACTTTGTGCCTTGCATGAAAAATGGATGGTGCAATTTGCACCATCCATTTTGTTACTTCGCGGCGACTTTTTCTCGCAGTGCGCGTTTTTCCTCAGCGCTGAGGAAAGCCATTTCCAGACCATTAATCTGTGCCTGGCGGATTTGCTCGCGGGATAACCCAGCAGCTGGCGCGGCAACGGTATATTCGTGAATGATATCCACTCCCTGTACGCCGGGATCGTCAGTGTTAATGCCGGCACGAATGCCATGCTCAAGGAACGTTTTCAGCGGATGTGCAGCCAGCTCTGCTACGGTGCTGGTCTGAATATTGGAGGTCAGACAGGATTCAATACCAATTTGTTGCTCGGCGAGAAAATCCATCAGCGCCCGATCTTCAATGGCTTTTACGCCATGTCCAATACGCTCCGCACCCAGTTCACGAATCGCCTGCCAGATGCTTTCCGGCCCGGCAGCTTCGCCTGCATGGACGGTAATATGCCAGCCCGCATCACGCGCAAGGTTGAAGTGAGAAAGGAACAGACTTCCCGGGAAACCAAGTTCATCACCGGCTAAATCAAGTGCGGTAATCTGGTCACGGTGGGCTAAAAAGGCCTCCAGCTCTTGCTGACAGGCGGCTTCGCCGAAGGTTCGGCTCATAATGCCGATAAGCTTCGCCTGCACACCAAAAGTGCGGCAACCTTCACGTACGCCATCGATCACCGCTTCGACAACACCCGCTACAGGCAGCTTATGTGCCATTGCCATGTAGCCTGGTGAAAAACGCAGCTCGACATAGTGCAGGCCGTTACGGGCTGCATCTTCAATGTTTTCAAATGCCACGCGGCGGCAGGCATCAAGAGAGGCGAGAACTTTAACGCCCCAGTCAAGTTTGGTCAGAAAGCTCACCAGATCGGGTTCGTTGGCAATGACCTGAACGTGGGGAATCAGTGTTTCCAGGGATTGTGCAGGAAGCGAGATATTATACTGGCGGCCAAGTTCAAGAATGGTCTGGGGACGAATGTTGCCATCAAGGTGGCGATGGATATCAGTTAATGGCAGGGTGGTATCAATCATGGTCGCACTCTTTTTCTGGATATAAAAGTGCGCACCATTATAAAAACAAAGCAGGGTAAAAATCCACGATTGCGCAACGATTTTTTACGTTGCGCAATTGGGGTTAACGAACAGCGCGGATGGCGTTAATTAATCCAGCCACACCTTTTTCCAGTTTCGAACGTGGGCAGCCGGCATTGAGACGGACAAAACCACGACCTTCTTCACCGTAGGTATACCCCGGCATGATCGCGACTTTTTCTTGTTCGATAAGTGCTTTTTGCAACGCGTTGTCGTCAATATTCAACGGACGTAAATCAAGCCATGCCAGATAAGTGGATTGTGGGATCTGCCAGTTGAGTTCAGGAAACGCGGCGTTCATTTTATCTGCGATATACGTCAGGTTATCTTTCAGATAGATGCGTAAGGCATCCAGCCACGGCGCGCCTTGCTGATAGGCGGCGATATGGGCAGTTAACGCCAGTACCGAAGGGGAAGAAAGCCCATCACGGCCTTTCAGTGCCGATAAATAGGCATCGCGGCTACTGCTATTTTCTATAATCCCGTAAGCACCGGTCAGGGCGGGAATATTGAAACTTTTCGAGCCCGACGTTAGCAACGCCCAGTCTCCGCGAGCCACATTACTCCAGGGAATATGCGGCTGCTCGCCCCAAACCATATCCATATGGATTTCATCGGAAATAACCCGCACACCATGACGCTCGCACAGGTCAGCCATGATCTCCAGCTCATCGCACGTCCACACTTTCCCGGTAGGATTCTGTGGGCTACACAGGAGCATAATTTTACATTCTGGTTTCGCCAACACGGCTTCCAACTTGCCCATATCGCAAAACCAACCATCAGCCTGCTTCTCTAAAGCAACGGGCATTACTGTGCGCTGGTTACCTTCAATGGCCTTGTAAAATGCGTCATAGGCGGGTGTGTGGATCACCACGCCTTCACCTGTTTCAGACCACTGACGAATCAGTTCTGAAACCATATAGATGACAGAAGGGCCATACACCACCGTCTGAGAATCGATGGCGGTGTAATGCTGGGTGGAAAACCAGTGGGCAATAGCCGCGAGAAACTCATCGTTTTTCCAGCGGCTGTAGCCAAATACGCCGTGCATCAGGCGCTGATTCAGCGCCTCTATAATGCAGGGGGCAGTGGCAAAATCCATGTCTGAAATCGTGAACGGTAACAGGTCAGCAGTGCCGAAACGGTCAGCGACATAATCCCACTGTGTACACCATGTGCCATGACGATCCACGACCTTTGAAAAATCGAACATATCTTATCCTTATGCCTGGACAGTATGCATCAGACCGGCCATTTCATCTTTTACTGACTGAACTTGTGGCCCGATAACAACCTGCAGGTTATGTTGATTAAGTTGTACTACGCCAATTGCCCGATTGTCCTTCAGTGCCTGCACATTAACAAGCGACATATCTTTCACAGACAAACGCAGACGGGTAATGCAGTTATCGAGGCTGACAATATTGTCGGCACCGCCTAATGCTTCGAGGATTGCAGGAACGTTGTAACCTGATTTACCCGGCGCAGCGGCAACGGCTTTTTCGATTGAGCTGGCAACTTCGCTATCGCGCCCCGGGGTTTTGAGATTGAAGCGGGTGATAGCGAAACGGAAGATGGCGTAGTAAACGACAAACCAGATTGCCGCCACCACTGGCACCATGTACCACTTGGTTGACAGACCATGCAAAATACCGAACACCACGAAGTCGATGATATTGCCGTCGGTATTACCGATGGTGACGCCGAGCACAGACATGACGGTGAAGCCGAGGCCGGTTAACAGCGCGTGGATGACATACAGAACTGGCGCTACGAACAGGAACAGGAATTCCAGCGGTTCGGTAGTGCCGCCAACGACGCAGGCGATCAGGCCAGAAATCAGCAGACCTTTAATTTTATGGCGATTTTCCGGGCGCGCGCAGTGATACATAGCTAACGCTGCAGCTGGCAGACCGCCGAGAAACGCAGGCATTTTACCTTGCGAAAGGAAACGCGTGGCGCTTTCAGAAAAACCGTGAGTGGTCGGGCAACTCAATTGCGCTTGGAAGATGGTCAGTGCGCCGCTGACGGTTTGACCGCAGACTTCCTGCGTGCCGCCTGCGTCGGTAAAGCGAATTAATGCCACCAGAATGTGATGCAGACCAAACGGCAACAGCAGACGTTCACCGGTACCAAACAGCATCGGTCCGAAATCACCCGCGCTGTTTATCATATGGCCAAGCCGCTAATACCCATGGCGAAAATCGGCCAGACTAATGGAATCACCAGGCCGACAAGGCCCATCACCAGCGAGGAGATAATTGGTACGAAGCGCGTACCGCCGAAGAATGCCAGCGCATCCGGCAGGCGGATATTATGGAAACGCTCATGCAGCATCCAGACGATAATACCGGCGATCACCGCACCGAGGATCCCGGTATCGATCGACTGGATCCCAAGAATGCTCTGGATGTTATTGGCTTTCAGAACCGCGGCATCCGTGGTTGGCAGAATGCCTTTATTGGTCAACCAGAAGTTTACCGCGAGGTTCATTACCGCATAACCGACGAAGCCAGCGAATGCCGCTACGCCTTTATTTTCGCGTGCCAGGCCCAGCGGGATGGCGATACAGAACATGACAGGCAGGAAACTAAAAGCAAACGAGCCAATCTTACTCATCCAGGTAAAGATAGCCTGCAACACGGGGTTGCCCAGGACCGGGATCAGGGTTATGACATCATGGCTGCTAAGAGAACTACCAATGCCGAGCATAATGCCGCAGAACGACAATAATGCCACGGGTAACATGAAGGTTTTGCCTAACTGCTGGAAGAACTCCCACAGCGTGACTTTCGGTGCTGTTTTCGCCGTCATAAAACGACTCCTCGTAGAGAACAATCTGGATTCAGTAAATTGCGCGAGAAGATAAAACGTTTTATCAAATTTTAGTGAGGCATAAATCACATTACGCAACGATAATAGCGGGTATAAGATAAATAAAAGGTAAAACGTTTTATCTGTCACATAATCAGGGAGTAGGTCATCTGCATGGCTACCGCCAAAAAAATAACCATTCATGATGTTGCGCTGGCTGCGGGCGTGTCGGTAAGTACCGTTTCGCTGGTGCTTAGTGGCAAAGGGCGAATCTCTACCGCCACAGGAGAACGCGTTAACGCCGCCATTGAAGAGCTGGGATTTGTGCGCAATCGCCAGGCGTCGGCGCTGCGCGGCGGGCAAAGCGGCGTCATTGGTTTGATCGTCCGTGATTTATCTGCGCCGTTTTACGCCGAATTGACGGCCGGATTGACGGAAGCTCTGGAAGCGCAGGGACGGATGGTTTTTTTGCTTCACGGCGGTAAAGACGGCGAGCAGCTGGCACAGCGGTTTTCACTGTTACTGAATCAGGGGGTCGATGGTGTGGTAATTGCCGGGGCTGCAGGAAGCAGCGATGACCTGCGACGGATGGCAGAAGAAAAAGCTATCCCGGTGATTTTCGCTTCCCGTGCCAGTTATCTTGATGATGTTGATACGGTTCGCCCGGACAACATGCAGGCTGCACAGTTGTTGACGGAGCATCTCATTCGCAATGGGCATCAGCGGATCGCCTGGCTGGGAGGGCAAAGTTCCTCATTAACCCGGGCAGAACGGGTGGGAGGCTATTGTGCAACTCTACTAAAATTTGGCCTGCCGTTTCACAGCGATTGGGTGCTGGAGTGCACATCCAGCCAGAAGCAAGCTGCGGAAGCTATCACGGCGCTTTTACGTCATAACCCGACCATCAGTGCTGTGGTTTGCTATAACGAAACTATTGCGATGGGGGCATGGTTTGGTTTGCTGAAAGCAGGGCGGCAAAGCGGGGAAAGCGGAGTCGATCGTTACTTTGAGCAACAAGTTTCGCTGGCGGCATTTACCGATGCGACACCAACCACACTTGATGATATACCCGTTACCTGGGCCAGCACGCCTGCGCGGGAACTTGGTACCACACTTGCGGATCGCATGATGCAAAAAATCACCCATGAAGAGACGCATTCACGCAATCTTATTATTCCCGCCCGGCTCATTGCAGCGAAATAATCCTCTCTTTATCTGCTATACCTGGTAGTGTCCTTTCCTCAAGGTTAATGATAAAAAATGTGGCACACAGGCGGTGTAATGCCGATCAGTTAAGGATCAGTTGACCGATCCAGTGGCTGTGTAAGAATCCGGAAACGCTCACTTGTTTCCGGATTTTTTTATGCACATTGGACAGGCTCTTGATCTGGTATCCCGTTACGATTCTCTGCG
>NZ_MDGW01000589.1:0-41142 GCF_001712525.1 Shigella sp. FC1661 | reverse complement strand
CTGAGCCATGATCAAACTCTTCAATTTAAAAGTTTGATGCTCAAAGAATTAAACTTCGTAATGAATTACGTGTTCACTCTTGAGACTTGGTATTCATTTATCGTCTTGCGACGTTAAGAATCCGTATCTTCGAGTACCCACACAGATTGTCTGATAAATTGTTAAAGAGCAGTGCCGCTTCGCTTTTTCTCAGCGGCGCGGGGTGCGCATAATACGCTTTCCCGCTACAGAGTCAAGCATTTATTTTTGCTTTCTCTGTCGGAATTCTCAGGAGAACCCCGCTGACCCGGCGGCGTGTTTGCCGTTGTTCCGTGTCAGTGGTGGCGCATTATAGGGAGTTATTCCGGCCTGACAAGAGGAAATTTAAAATAATTTTCTGACCGCGCAACATTCAACCAAATCAGCCTAAAACTGCCAGTTTTTCGAGCGTTTCGAAGCCGTAACGCTGTAAAACGGGCAATAATTGTTCAGCTTCTGGCGTCATTGCCATACAAAAGGCAATATTCGCATCGGCAGATTTTGCATCCGGGGCTTCATGTTCTAACAACCAGGCCGTTCGGCGAGCAATCGCTGCGCCAGAATCCACTAGCCGGGTTCCCTCTGGCAGCACTTGTAACAGTTCTTCTTGTAGTAGAGGGAAATGGGTGCAACCCAATACAACGGTATCTGGCGGCTCTTTCATTCTTAACCACGGGCGTAGGATACGTTTTAGTGCATCCAGAGAAACATCTTCGCCATGTAGCTTCGCTTCAGCCAACTCAACCATCTCTGCCGAGCCCAGCATTTCTATCTGGCATTCATTAGCGAAACGCGCGATCAGCTCATGAGTATAGGAACGTTTAACTGTTCCGCGGGTTGCCAGTAATCCGACAATGCTATTTGCCGTCAGACGTGCAGCAGGTTTAATCGCCGGCACGACACCAACAACCGGAAAGTCGAACTTTTCGCGTAATGCAGGAAGTGAAACGGTACTGGCAGTGTTGCAAGCGACCACAGCCAGCGCAAGGGGATAACGTTCTTGCACCGCGGTGACAATTGCCACCACTCGCTCAACAATAAACGCTTCGCTTTTTTCGCCATACGGGAAAGCGACGTTATCGAAAGCATAAATGTAATGGAGATCCGGTAAGAGATGCCGGATCTCGTCATAGACCGACAACCCACCGACGCCGGAGTCAAACACCAGCACGGTGGGACGTGGTTCAGAAGGTGTAGCTGCCAGACAAGGTGTATTCCCGTCCTGCAGTTTGGTAGCCATAGACTGTCTCATAATCTTTGTCGAACAGGTTGGCTATTTTACCACGAACTGTCAGGTGAGAGGTGACCGGATACGCAACCGCAAGATCCCACAAGCTCACACCGCCCATTTTAACGGTTTGATAAGGATAAGATGAGTAATCCTTATCATAGCGAGTGCCTAAATACTGATAAGTAATACCCCAGTCGAAGTCATACAACTGCCAGTCGAGCTGGTATTTCACCTGCTGTTTAGCACGGCGTAACAACGGCGTGTCGGTAATCGCATTGCGCGCATCGACATAATCATAACTCACAGTATGCGTCAGTGGTCCGGTATCAAAATTGGCGGTCGCCTCGACGCCCTTAATCCGCGCTTTCCCTTCGTTGTAATATTTCAGGGTGTGATCATCATAATCGATCAAGTCACTGACATCGTTACGATATCCGGAAATACGCCAGTTCACCCCAGCGGTTAAGCCTTCAAACGCGCCTTCCCACTGTTTGCTTTTCTCCGGGTCCAGATTCGGATTTCCGTAGAAGCCATACAGTTGCCCCAAATTTGGTGCCTTATAAGATGTCCCGTAGGAAGCAATGAAGCGATAACCTTCGATGAATTCCCAACCGGCGCTGGTTTGCCAGGTTCCATGACGACCAAACTGTGAGTTATCGTCACTGCGTGCTGCGCCTTCAAAGGTAAAATCGCCGACTTGTTGCAGCCCGGTCAGATAGATGCCGGTATTACGTTGATCATATCCATCCTCAACATAACCTGTACCCGGCGTCGTAGTCTGTTTCTGCCAGTCGACACCCGCACCAATACTACCGTGACCAACGATGACATTGTTTGCCCACTGGACGGTGTATTGCTTCATCTCATCGAGCGTCGCCGACGAATCATAACGACCATAATGGGGATCGTAGTTGTAATCTTTGCTATGGCTATAGCTGGTAATGAGTTGTGATTTAATCAGTTCGCCGTTATAGCGCAGCCCGGCGTCCCAACTTTGGCTATAGAGTTTACGGGTATCGAGCAACGGTGAACCGGGAGAATAATACGCGTCATAATTGGTACGGTTATCATAGCCATAGCCGCGCACAAAGCCGCTCCAGGCATCAGTAAAGTTATGCTCCAGCGCGCCATAAAGCGTTTTACTTAAAAAACCATCGTTATCTGTCTGCGCTTGCGTTCCGGTATTACCATAGGCAACAACATCATAACCATGAGTATGGGCATAATCGCCCAACAGCGTTACCCGTGTCTTATCCCCCAGTTGTTGCTGCGTAGAGACATCATAGTTCTGATAACTATTGCTTCCCCACCCTGCTGAAATTTCCGTTCCGGGTTCATCGCGCGTCGTGATGATATTCACCACCCCGCCTATTGCATCGGAACCATAAACAGCGGAGCGCGGCCCACGGATATATTCAACACGCTGGACAAGCGCACGCAATAGGGAACTGGCTAAGGTCGGCAGAACCACTCACCCCCGCCAGATTCAGGCGTACGCCATCAATTAACACCAACACATGACTGGCATTTGTACCGCGAATAAAAATAGATGAGAGCTGACCTGAACCGCCGTTTTGGGTGATATCGACGCCCGGAAGACGGCGCAGCACATCATTGACCGAGGTCGACTGCCAGCGGTCGATATCCTGACGGGTCACAACGGTGGTTGGTGCAAGCACAGTGCTGCGCGGCTGTTCAAAACGGTTAGCAGTAACGACGAGAGTATCCGGGCTGGTATCCTGTGCCCAAGCGGAAAAGGCTGTGACAGAACACGCCGTCAGCAGCGAAGCTTTTTTAATCATTGTAAAGCATCCACAATAGAAGAAGGATGCCGCAGGTTTCATCAATATTACGCGATGATGAGACGTTGGCCGGCAGGTCTTCGGGCTTGGAGGGGTATCTAAGATACTAAGAGATGATGACTTCCCACCGGATGGCAGTGTCCGCATAACGCAATCATCGCACCTTTCCTTACCGCTGCGCGTCAGCTCCAGATTCGCACTGGATTCCCTATTAACTCACAGGACCGGCAAGTGGATGCTACAGGTTGTAACAAGTTACTGTCCAGACGTAGCTCACAAATAGGAATTCATCAAGATCTGGACATCTGATGAGCAATCCCTACAATCGCCGCGTACTTTAATTTTTCAGGATACATCATGACCCCCGAACACCTTCCAACAGAACAGTATGAAGCGCAGTTAGCCGAAAAAGTGGTACGTTTGCAAAGTATGATGGCACCGTTTTCTGACCTGGTTCCGGAAGTGTTTCGCTCGCCGGTCAGTCATTACCGGATGCGTGCGGAGTTCCGCATCTGGCACGATGGCGATGACCTGTATCACATCATTTTCGATCAACAAACCAAAAGCCGTATCCGCGTGGATAGCTTCCCCGCCGCCAGTGAACTTATCAACCAGTTGATGACGGCGATGATTGCGGGTGTGCGTAATAATCCCGTTCTGCGCCACAAGTTGTTCCAGATTGATTACCTCACCACGCTGAGTAATCAGGCGGTGGTTTCCCTGCTATACCATAAGAAGCTGGATGATGAGTGGCGTCAGGAAGCGGAGGCCCTGCGCGATGCACTGCGCGCGCAGAATCTGAATGTGCATCTGATTGGTCGGGCAACGAAAACCAAAATCGAGCTGGATCAAGATTACATCGACGAGCGTCTGCCGGTCGCAGGGAAAGAGATGATCTACCGTCAGGTAGAAAACAGCTTTACCCAGCCGAACGCGGCGATGAATATTCAGATGCTGGAATGGGCGCTGGACGTAACCAAAGGCTCAAAAGGCGATTTACTGGAGCTGTACTGCGGCAACGGTAACTTTTCATTAGCGCTGGCGCGCAATTTTGATCGGGTATTAGCCACCGAAATCGCTAAGCCGTCGGTTGCTGCTGCGCAATACAACATCGCAGCTAACCATATTGATAACGTACAAATTATTCGTATGGCGGCAGAAGAATTTACTCAGGCGATGAATGGTGTGCGCGAGTTTAACCGCCTGCAAGGGATCGACTTAAAGAGTTATCAGTGCGAAACCATTTTTGTCGACCCACCGCGCAGCGGTCTGGACAGTGAAACCGAGAAAATGGTGCAGGCGTATCCGTGTATTTTGTACATCTCCTGTAACCCGGAAACGTTATGCAAGAATCTGGAAACATTAAGCCAGACGCACAAGGTCGAACGTCTGGCTCTGTTTGATCAGTTCCCCTACACGCACCATATGGAGTGCGGCGTATTACTGACCGCGAAGTAAAACCCATGCCGATGCGCCAGCATCCGGCATAATACCGATTACTCAGCAACTTCCTGCTTACGGTTACGCATCTTCGCGCCAATCCAGAACACCATAATGACGGAGAGTACTGCCGGGAAGAAGTTAGAGCCGATATCCGGATATTCCGCACGAACTACCGTGCTGTACAGCAGTACGCCGAGAATAAAACAGGCAGCTGCCAGACCCGGCAAGCCTACCGGCATAGTGCGATTAAGATAACGTTGATGCAGGCAGTAAACCGTCAGCACCAGGGAAATAATCGGGAATACAGAAAATGGCACAATGGAGCTAAACAGCGCTGCGAAAGTACCATTAATCGATAAGCCAGCAACTAACGCCAGCAGCAGCGTACCTCTATCTTGATTTGCTTGTTTCATTACTCGTCCTTCACATTTCCCGGAATAATTGCGGTTTTCTCTTGTTCACGGCGATACCAGTAATAAGCCCCTTTCGAAATCATTCGCAGTTGCAGTACCAGTCGCTCTTCTAATTGCCGACGTTGTTCGACGCCGACGTCCAACGCCTCGGCACCCGCACTGAAGACAATTGTCACCATTGCTTCGGCTTGCGCTTCAGTAAACGCACGCGGCATATGGTTTTCGAGTTCCAGATAGTCCGCAAGTTCCGCAATGAAGTGCTGAATTTCACGCGCAACGGCGGCACGAAACGCAGCGGAGGTGCCGGAGCGTTCCCGCAATAATAACCGGAAGGCGTTAGGATTATTACCGATGAACTCCATAAATGTGGAGACCGAGGTGCGGATCACACTCCCGCCTTTGGCGATACGCTGACGCGCCTGGCGCATGAGTTGGCGTAGCATTAAACCGCTCTCATCAACCATGGTCAGACCCAGTTCGTCTACGTCGCGGAAATGCCGATAAAAAGAGGTGGGAGCAATGCCCGCTTCACGCGCCACTTCACGCAAACTCAGGCTGGCGAAGCTGCGTTCAGCACTTAATTGGCTAAATGCGGCTTCCACCAGCGAACGGCGGGTTTTTTCTTTTTGTTGCGCTCTTATGCCCATCACGATGTCTGAATCCTTGCCAAAAGTACTGCTGGCACTATACCAGAGAATGAACATACTGGATTGCTCCAGTATTGTGAATGAACGGTAACGCAATAAAACATATTTACTGGCCGGTTCTTTTACGTACAGCGGAAACCTGCCGCTTAAACGGAGAGTATCGTCGATAAAAATCCAATAAAACGTCAGGGCAAAAGTAAGAAACAGACAAAGCAAAGGCCGCTCAGGATATAGCCAGATAAATGACGGGGATCAATTGGCTTACCCGCGATAAAATGTTACCATTCTGTTGCTTTTATGTATAAGAACAGGTAAGCCCTACCATGCCACATTCCTACGATTACGATGCCATAGTAATAGGTTCCGGCCCCGGCGGCGAAGGCGCTGCAATGGGCCTGGTTAAGCAAGGTGCGCGCGTCGCAGTTATCGAGCGTTATCAAAATGTTGGCGGCGGTTGCACCCACTGGGGCACCATCCCGTCGAAAGCTCTCCGTCACGCCGTCAGCCGCATTATAGAATTCAATCAAAACCCACTATACAGCGACCATTCCCGACTGCTCCGCTCTTCTTTTGCCGATATCCTTAACCATGCCGATAACGTGATTAATCAACAAACGCGCATGCGTCAGGGATTTTACGAACGTAATCACTGTGAAATATTGCAGGGGAACGCTCGCTTTGTTGACGAGCATACGTTGGTGCTGGATTGCCCGGACGGCAGCGTCGAAACACTAACCGCTGAAAAATTTGTTATTGCCTGCGGCTCTCGTCCATATCATCCAACAGATGTTGATTTCACCCATCCACGCATTTACGACAGCGACTCAATTCTTAGCATGCACCACGAACCGCGCCATGTACTTATCTATGGTGCTGGAGTGATCGGCTGTGAATATGCGTCGATCTTCCGCGGTATGGATGTAAAAGTGGATCTGATCAACACCCGCGATCGCCTGCTGGCATTTCTCGATCAAGAGATGTCAGATTCTCTCTCCTATCACTTCTGGAACAGTGGCGTAGTGATTCGTCACAACGAAGAGTACGAGAAGATCGAAGGCTGTGACGATGGTGTGATCATGCATTTGAAGTCGGGTAAAAAACTGAAAGCTGACTGCCTGCTCTATGCCAACGGTCGCACCGGTAATACCGATTCGCTGGCGTTACAGAACATTGGGCTGGAAACTGACAGCCGCGGACAGCTGAAGGTCAACAGCATGTATCAGACCGCACAGCCGCACGTTTACGCGGTGGGCGACGTGATTGGTTATCCGAGCCTGGCATCAGCGGCCTATGACCAGGGGCGCATTGCCGCGCAGGCGCTGGTAAAAGGCGAAGCCACCGCACATCTGATTGAAGATATCCCTACCGGCATTTACACCATCCCGGAAATCAGCTCTGTGGGCAAAACCGAACAGCAGCTGACCGCAATGAAAGTGCCATATGAAGTGGGCCGCGCCCAGTTTAAACATCTGGCACGCGCACAAATCGTCGGCATGAACGTGGGCACGCTGAAAATTTTGTTCCATCGGGAAACAAAAGAGATTCTGGGTATTCACTGCTTTGGCGAGCGCGCTGCCGAAATTATTCATATCGGTCAGGCGATTATGGAACAGAAAGGTGGCGGCAACACTATTGAGTACTTCGTCAACACCACCTTTAACTACCCGACGATGGCAGAAGCCTATCGGGTAGCTGCGCTAAATGGCTTAAACCGCCTGTTTTAACACTTTATCGAAATGGCCATCCATTCTTGCGCGGATGGCCTCTGCCAGCTGCTCATAGCGGCTGCGCAGCGGTGAGCCAGGACGATAAACCAGGCCAATCGTGCGGCGAGGTTCCGGCTTAATACACGGCAAATAAACAACCCCATCGCGTTTGCGCTCCGGCGGCACAGCCAGCGCAGGCAGTAAAGTGATCCCGCTACCTGCCGCCACCATGTTACGCAGTGTCTCCAGGCTGGTCGCGCGGAAGTGTGTATCTTCATCCGCCCCGGCTTCAAAGCAGAAACCCATTGCCTGATCGCGCAAACAGTGACCATCTTCCAGCATCAGCAGTTTTTCCCCTGCCAGATCGGCCATCGGTACGCATTCGCGGTTCGCCCACGGGTGATCTTCATAGATAGCCAGCAACATTGGCTCATCAAACAACGGCACTTCAATGAATGCTTCGCTCTCTTTCACCAGCGCGAGGATCACGCAATCGAGTTTGCCGCTGTCCAGTTGCGCCAGTAACTGGTGGGTCTGTGCTTCATGCAGATACATTTCCAGCTTTGGAAATGTCTGGTGCAGCATCGGGATAATATGCGGCAGCAGGTACGGTCCAACCGTAGGAATCAAACCAATATGCAGCGGTCCGGACATCGTCTCGCCCTGCTGGCTTGCCATCTCTTTAAGGACTTTCACCTCACGCAGCACGGTACGCGCCTGATCCACCAGCAGCATTCCCGCCTGGGTGAACAACACTTTACGGCTGGTCCGCTCCAGCAACATCACGCCCAGCTCATCTTCCAGCTTACGAATTTGGCCGCTAAGCGTCGGCTGGCTAACGTGGCAGGAATCTGCCGCACGCCGAAAATGGCGGTGTTCAGCCAATGCCACCAGGTACTCAAGATCACGAATATTCATTATCCATCCTCCATCGCCACGATAGTTCATGGCGATAGGTAGAATAGCAATGAACGACTATCCCTATCAAGCATTCTGACTGATAATTGCTCACAGAAACGGAGCGGCACCTCTTTTAACCCTTGAAGTCACTGCCCGTTTCGAGAGTTTCTCAACTCGAATAACTAAAGCCAACGTGAACTTTTGCGGATCTCCAGGATCCGCTTTTTTTTGCCATAAAAAAGCCCGGCGATAAGCCAGGCTCAAATTTGTACATATAAATGTTCTTACCCCAACCGCGCCTGCGCAAAAGCAATCGCTTGGGCCACCTGCTGCGGTGAGACACCGCCTTTTGCCGCACGCTTGTCGAGGCACGATTGTAGCGACAGAATCGGATAGACATCTTCGCCAATCACGTGGCTGAATTTCTGCAACTCGTCGAGCGGCAGATCTTCCAGCGGTTTGCCCTGACGAATGGCTTCCACCACCGCTTCACCCACGATATGGTGCGCCTCGCGGAAAGGTACGCCTTTCGCCACCAGGTAATCCGCCAGTTCGGTGGCGTTGGCGTAACCCTGCTGAGCCGCTTCCTGGCAACGTGGACGTTTCACCTGAATGCCGTCCAGCACCAGCGCCGCCATATGCAGGCAGTCCAGCCAGGTATCGAGCGCGTCGAACAGACCTTCTTTGTCTTCCTGCATATCTTTGTTGTAAGCCAGCGGCAAACCTTTCAGCGTCATCATCATGCCGGTTAACGCACCCTGCACCCGACCGCATTTACCGCGAATCAGCTCCAGCGCATCCGGGTTTTTCTTCTGCGGCATTAATGATGAACCGGAAGTCACGCGGTCAGAAAGCTCCACAAACCCCGCTTCGCCGGTGTTAAAGAAAATCAGATCTTCAGCAAAACGCGACAGATGCACCATGCCGATAGCGGCAGCCGACAGCAGTTCCAACACATGGTCACGGTCAGAAACGCTGTCCAGACTGTTACGGGTCGCCGAAGCAAAGCCCAGCCAGCCTGCTAACTGTTCACGGTCGATTTCATAGGCCGTTCCCGCCAGCGCGCCACAGCCTAATGGGCTGACATCCAGACGCTTAAGCGCATCCTGCAAACGGCTTTCATCACGCGCCAGCATCTCAACATAGGCCAGGCACCAGTGCGCGAACGTCACCGGCTGGGCGCGTTGCAGGTGAGTGTAACCTGGCATTACCGCGTCCTGATTGTTTTGTGCGGTTTCCACCAGCGCCGATTGCAGCTGCCGGTTAGCCGTCAGTAACTCGCTAACGGTATCTTTGCACCACAGTTTCAGGTCAGTCGCTACCTGATCATTACGGCTACGCCCGGTATGCAGCTTTTTGCCTAACTGGCCCACTTTGTCGATCAGTTTGCCTTCCACCCAGCTATGGATATCTTCGGCGTCGCTTTCAAGGATTTGTTGTGGCCTGGCGCGAACATCTTCCAGCAACACGTTCAGCGCCTCTTCCAGTTGCGCCTGCTCTTCTGCGGTTAACACGCCGACCGTTACTAGGGCTTTGGACCAGGCCACAGAGCCAACAATATCCTGCTCCGCCAGACGGTAATCAAAGCGCAGTGAGTCGTTGAATTGTTTGAACCGTTGATCTGCTGCCTGGGTAAAACGCCCGCCCCAAAGTGCCATAACTCTGTTTCCTTATTTTGAAATTCAATGCCGGAAAGCTGCGCCTCCGGCTAACAAAACTTAAGCTAAAATCCGCGTACCCATCGGCATACCGTTAAACAGTGCCGGAAGCTGCTCCGCATGACGCCAGGAGGCGATATCTACCGGACGGCCCAGCGTGCGGGCCGCATCCAGCGCCGCGTTCACTTTCACTATCATGCCGTCAGTAATAATGCCCTGCTCAATCAGTTGTTCTGCTTTCGCGGCGGTCATTTCGGCAATGCGTTGCCCTTTGCCGTCGAGAATGCCGCTGACGTCGGAGAGCAAAATCAGATCCGCGCCCAGCGTTGCCGCCAGCGCCGTTGCCGCCTGGTCGGCATTGACGTTCATCAGTTGCCCTTCGTCTGTTACGCCAATGGAGCTGACCACCGGCAGATAACCGTTCTCCAGCAAGGAGTTGATAAGCTTAGGCGAACCTGGCTGCGCCAGTCCAACATGACCTAACTCTTCATCAAGCTGGGTCACTTTGACGCTGTCGCCATCACCGAGAAACAAACCTACGGCCGCAATCTGATGTTTCTTCGCCCATGCCAACAGGGTTTTATTTGCCGTTCCCGCCAGTGCTCCGGTGATAATGTCTATCTGATCAGCAGGCGTCACCCGCAGGCCGTTTTTCTTTTTCACCGGCAGATTCAGCCCTTTCATCAGCTCATCCACCACGCAACCGCCGCCGTGCACAATCACCAGCGGACGCTGATGTGACTCACGATAATTCACCAGTGCGCTAAACAGACGTTCCAGCGCCTCTTCACTATCCAGCAGTACGCCGCCCAGTTTGATAATTAATGGATTCATCATTGCACCCTTAAATAAGAGACTGCGTTTCCGCATAGCCGAAACGAATATTGGCGCACTGTACCGCTTGTGCCGCCGCGCCTTTCAGTAAGTTGTCTTCGGTCGCCACAATAATCAGATGCTCGCCCTGAACGGCAAACCCGATATCGCAAAATGGCAGCCCAACGACATTTTTCAGCGCCGGAACGCCTTTGTCATACAGCCGCACCAGCGGTTTATGGGCATACGCCTGCTGTAACACTTGCGCGACTTGCGCCTGGGTCACACCCGATTTCAGGCGGCAGGTAATGGTTTCGAGAATGCCGCGCGGGAAATTGCCCAGATGTGGGGTGAAGATAACGTCAGCACCGAGGTGTGTGGCGATCTCTGGTTGATGGCGATGAGTAAAGACGCCATACGGTTGCAGGCTAACTTCACAAAAACTATTTGAAATCGCTGCCTTACGTCCTGCACCGCTCACGCCGCTGGTGGCGTTGATCGCCGGCCACTGATTGAGGTCAAGAAGATCGGCATCAATCAACGGTTTCAGCGCCAGCTGTGCCGCCGTCGGATAACAGCCTGGCACCGCAATCAAATTCGCTTCTTTTAATTTATTACCGCACCACTCCGCCAGACCGTAGGCTGCCTGTTCCAGCTGTTCCGGGTATTGATGGGTAAAGCCGTAATATTTTTCATAGAAGGTGGCGTCGTTAACACGAAACGCGCCGGAAAGGTCGAACACCACGCAGCCCGCTTCAAGAAACTGCGGCGCTAAATCGTGGCTAACTTCATGGGCGGTGGCGAGAAACACTACGTCCACCCCTGGGCTAAACTCGCTGATATCCGACATCGGCTGCAACGGCAGCTCAACGATGCCTTTTAGCTGCGGATGCAAATCGGAGATTAACTTTCCCGCATCATTGCTTTGCGCTGAAACAGTCAAAGCGGTTATGTTCATATGCGGATGGCGATTTACATAGGTCACTAGCTCTGCGCCAGCGTAGCCGCTGGCACCCACAATCAGCGTATTCAACATCGGGGCTATTCACCTTCTTATGTCTGGTTGCCAGGTTAAACGTAAAACATTCACCTTACGGCTGGTGGGTTTTATTACGCTCAACGTTAGTGTATTTTTATTCATAAATACTGCATGAATATTGATACTATCATGACCAGAGGTGTGTCAACAATGAAAAACAAATTACCGCCATTTATCGAGATTTACCGCGCTCTGATTGCCACACCTTCAATAAGCGCTACGGAAGAGGCACTCGATCAAAGCAATGCAGATTTAATCACTCTGCTGGCGGACTGGTTTAAAGATTTGGGCTTCAATGTGGAAGTGCAGCCTGTTCCAGGAACTCGCAACAAATTCAATATGCTGGCAAGTATCGGACAGGGGGCTGGCGGCTTGTTGCTGGCGGGGCATACCGATACGGTGCCATTTGATGACGGTCGCTGGACGCGCGATCCGTTTACACTGACGGAGCATGACGGCAAGCTTTACGGCTTAGGCACCGCCGACATGAAAGGCTTTTTTGCGTTTATCCTTGATGCGCTACGCGATGTCGACGTCACGAAACTGAAAAAACCGCTCTACATTCTGGCGACTGCTGATGAAGAAACCAGTATGGCCGGAGCGCGTTATTTTGCCGAAACTACCGCCCTGCGCCCGGATTGCGCCATCATTGGCGAACCGACGTCACTACAACCGGTACGCGCACATAAAGGTCATATCTCTAACGCCATCCGTATTCAGGGCCAGTCGGGGCACTCCAGCGATCCAGCACGCGGAGTTAACGCTATCGAACTAATGCACGACGCCATCGGGCATATTTTGCAATTGCGCGATAACCTGAAAGAACGTTATCACTACGAAGCATTTACCGTGCCATACCCTACGCTCAACCTCGGGCATATTCACGGTGGCGACGCTTCTAACCGTATTTGCGCTTGCTGTGAGTTGCATATGGATATTCGTCCGCTGCCTGGCATGACATTCAATGAACTTAATGGTTTGCTCAACGATGCATTGGCTCCGGTGAGCGAACGCTGGCCGGGTCGTCTGACGGTCGACGAGCTGCATCCGCCGATCCCTGGCTATGAATGCCCTCCGAATCATCAACTGGTTGAAGTGGTTGAGAAATTGCTTGGAGCAAAAACCGAAGTGGTGAATTACTGTACCGAAGCGCCGTTTATTCAAACGTTATGCCCGACGCTGGTGCTCGGTCCGGGTTCCATCAATCAAGCTCATCAGCCTGATGAATATCTGGAGACGCGGTTTATTAAACCCACCCGTGAGTTGATTATCCAGGTAATTCACCATTTTTGCTGGCATTAAAACGTAGGCCGGATAAGGCGCTCGCGCCGCATCCGGCACCGTTGCCAAACTCCGGTGCCGCAATAATGTCGGATGCGATGCTTGCGCATCTTATCCGACCTACACCTTTGGTGTTATGTATGGCGATTTTTTAACATTTCCATAAGTTACGCTTATTTAAAGCGTCGTGAATTTAATGGCGTAAATTCCTGCTATTTATTCGTTTGCTGAAGCGATTTCGCAGCATTTGACGTCACCGCTTTTACGTGGCTTTATAAAAGACGACGAAAAGCAAAGCCCGAGCATATTCGCGCCAATGCGACGTGAAGGATACAGGGCTATCAAACGATAAGATGGGGTGTCTGGGGTAATATGAACGAACAATATTCCGCATTGCGTAGTAATGTCAGTATGCTCGGCAAAGTGCTGGGAGAAACCATCAAGGATGCGTTGGGAGAACACATTCTTGAACGCGTAGAAACTATCCGTAAGTTGTCCAAATCTTCACGCGCTGGCAATGATGCTAACCGCCAGGAGTTACTCACCACCTTACAAAATTTGTCGAACGACGAGCTGCTGCCCGTTGCGCGTGCGTTTAGTCAGTTCCTGAACCTAGCCAACACCGCCGAGCAATACCACAGCATTTCGCCGAAAGGCGAAGCTGCCAGCAACCCGGAAGTGATCGCCCGCACCCTGCGTAAACTGA
This sequence comes from Shigella sp. FC1661, assembly GCF_001712525.1. Taxonomy (NCBI): domain Bacteria; kingdom Pseudomonadati; phylum Pseudomonadota; class Gammaproteobacteria; order Enterobacterales; family Enterobacteriaceae; genus Shigella; species Shigella sp. FC1661. The sequence continues at coordinate 27,485 of NZ_MDGW01000589.1, read as the reverse complement.
AAAACCAGCCGGAACTGAGCGAAGACACCATCAAAAAAGCAGTGGAATCGCTGTCGCTGGAACTGGTCCTCACGGCTCACCCTACCGAAATTACCCGTCGTACACTGATCCACAAAATGGTGGAAGTGAACGCCTGCTTAAAACAGCTCGATAACAAAGATATCGCTGACTACGAACACAACCAGCTGATGCGTCGCCTGCGCCAGTTAATCGCCCAGTCATGGCATACCGATGAAATCCGTAAGCTGCGTCCAAGCCCGGTAGATGAAGCCAAATGGGGCTTTGCCGTAGTGGAAAACAGCCTGTGGCAAGGCGTACCAAATTACCTGCGCGAACTGAACGAACAACTGGAAGAGAACCTCGGCTACAAACTGCCCGTCGAATTTGTTCCGGTCCGTTTTACTTCGTGGATGGGCGGCGACCGCGACGGCAACCCGAACGTCACTGCCGATATCACCCGCCACGTCCTGCTACTCAGCCGCTGGAAAGCCACCGATTTGTTCCTGAAAGATATTCAGGTGCTGGTTTCTGAACTGTCGATGGTTGAAGCGACCCCTGAACTGCTGGCGCTGGTTGGCGAAGAAGGTGCCGCAGAACCGTATCGCTATCTGATGAAAAACCTGCGTTCTCGCCTGATGGCGACACAGGCATGGCTGGAAGCGCGCCTGAAAGGCGAAGAACTGCCAAAACCAGAAGGCCTGCTGACACAAAACGAAGAACTGTGGGAACCGCTCTACGCTTGCTACCAGTCACTTCAGGCGTGTGGCATGGGTATTATCGCCAACGGCGATCTGCTCGACACCCTGCGCCGCGTGAAATGTTTCGGCGTACCGCTGGTCCGTATTGATATCCGTCAGGAGAGCACCCGCCATACCGAAGCGCTGGGCGAGCTGACCCGCTACCTCGGTATCGGCGACTACGAAAGCTGGTCAGAGGCCGACAAACAGGCGTTCCTGATCCGCGAACTGAACTCCAAACGTCCGCTTCTGCCGCGCAACTGGCAACCAAGCGCCGAAACGCGCGAAGTGCTCGATACCTGCCAGGTGATTGCCGAAGCGCCGCAAGGCTCCATTGCCGCCTACGTGATCTCGATGGCGAAAACGCCGTCCGACGTACTGGCTGTCCACCTGCTGCTGAAAGAAGCGGGTATCGGGTTTGCGATGCCGGTTGCTCCGCTGTTTGAAACCCTCGATGACCTGAACAACGCCAACGATGTCATGACCCAGCTGCTCAATATCGACTGGTATCGCGGCCTGATTCAGGGCAAACAGATGGTGATGATTGGCTATTCCGACTCAGCAAAAGATGCGGGCGTGATGGCAGCGTCCTGGGCGCAATATCAGGCACAGGATGCATTAATCAAAACCTGCGAAAAAGCGGGTATTGAGCTGACGTTGTTCCACGGTCGCGGCGGTTCCATTGGTCGCGGCGGCGCACCTGCCCATGCGGCACTGCTGTCACAACCGCCAGGAAGCCTGAAAGGCGGCCTGCGCGTAACCGAACAGGGCGAGATGATCCGCTTTAAATATGGTCTGCCAGAAATCACCGTCAGCAGCCTGTCGCTTTATACCGGGGCGATTCTGGAAGCCAACCTGCTGCCACCGCCGGAGCCGAAAGAGAGCTGGCGTCGCATTATGGATGAACTGTCAGTCATCTCCTGCGATGTCTACCGCGGCTACGTACGTGAAAACAAAGATTTTGTGCCTTACTTCCGCTCCGCTACGCCGGAACAAGAACTGGGCAAACTGCCGTTGGGTTCACGTCCGGCGAAACGTCGCCCAACCGGCGGCGTCGAGTCACTACGCGCCATTCCGTGGATCTTCGCCTGGACGCAAAACCGTCTGATGCTCCCCGCCTGGCTGGGTGCAGGTACGGCGCTGCAAAAAGTGGTCGAAGACGGCAAACAGAGCGAGCTGGAGGCTATGTGCCGCGATTGGCCATTCTTCTCGACGCGTCTCGGCATGCTGGAGATGGTCTTCGCCAAAGCAGACCTGTGGCTGGCGGAATACTATGATCAACGCCTGGTAGACAAAGCACTGTGGCCGTTAGGTAAAGAGTTACGCAATCTGCAAGAAGAAGACATCAAAGTGGTGCTGGCGATTGCCAACGATTCCCATCTGATGGCCGATCTGCCGTGGATTGCAGAGTCTATTCAGCTACGGAATATTTACACCGACCCGCTGAACGTATTGCAGGCCGAGTTGCTGCACCGCTCCCGCCAGGCAGAAAAAGAAGGCCAGGAACCGGATCCTCGCGTCGAACAAGCGTTAATGGTCACTATTGCCGGGATTGCGGCAGGTATGCGTAATACCGGCTAATCTTCCTCTTCTGCAAACCCTCGTGCTTTTGCGCGAGGGTTTTCTGAAATACTTCTGTTCTAACACCCTCGTTTTCAATATATTTCTGTCTGCATTTTATTCAAATTCTGAATATACCTTCAGATATCCTTAAGGAATTGTCGTTACATTCGGCGATATTTTTTTCAAGACTGGTTCTTACTATGCATTCCACAGAAGTCCAGGCTAAACCCCTTTTTAGCTGGAAAGCCCTGGGTTGGGCACTGCTCTACTTTTGGTTTTTCTCTACTCTGCTACAGGCCATTATTTACATCAGTGGTTATAGTGGCACCAACGGCATTCGCGACTCGCTGTTATTCAGCTCGCTGTGGTTGATCCCGGTATTCCTCTTTCCGAAGCGGATTAAAATTATTGCCGCAGTAATCGGCGTGGTGCTATGGGCGGCCTCTCTGGCGGCGCTATGCTACTACGTCATCTACGGGCAGGAGTTCTCGCAGAGCGTTCTGTTTGTGATGTTCGAAACCAACACCAACGAAGCCAGCGAGTATTTAAGCCAGTATTTCAGCCTGAAAATTGTGCTTATCGCGCTGGCCTATACGGCGGTGGCAGTTCTGCTGTGGACACGCCTGCGCCCGGTCTATATTCCAAAGCCGTGGCGTTATGTTGTCTCTTTTGCCCTGCTTTATGGCTTGATTCTGCATCCGATCGCCATGAATACGTTTATCAAAAACAAGCCGTTTGAGAAAACGTTGGATAACCTGGCCTCGCGTATGGAGCCTGCCGCACCGTGGCAATTCCTGACCGGCTATTATCAGTATCGTCAGCAACTAAACTCGCTAACAAAGTTACTGAATGAAAATAATGCCTTGCCGCCACTGGCTAATTTCAAAGATGAATCGGGTAACGAACCGCGCACTTTAGTGCTGGTGATTGGCGAGTCGACCCAGCGCGGACGCATGAGTCTGTACGGTTATCCGCGTGAAACCACGCCGGAGCTGGATGCGCTGCATAAAACCGATCCGAATCTGACCGTGTTTAATAACGTAGTTACGTCTCGTCCGTACACCATTGAAATCCTGCAACAGGCGCTGACCTTTGCCAATGAAAAGAACCCGGATCTGTATCTGACGCAGCCGTCGCTGATGAACATGATGAAACAGGCGGGTTATAAAACCTTCTGGATCACCAACCAGCAGACGATGACCGCCCGCAATACCATGCTGACGGTATTTTCGCGCCAGACCGACAAGCAGTACTACATGAACCAGCAACGTACGCAGAGTGCGCGTGAATACGACACCAACGTGCTGAAGCCGTTCCAGGATGTGCTGAATGACCCTGCGCCGAAGAAACTGATCATCGTTCATCTGCTGGGTACGCATATCAAATACAAATACCGCTACCCGGAAAATCAGGGCAAGTTTGATGGCAATACCGATCATGTTCCGCCAGGATTAAGCGCAGAAGAGCTGGAATCATATAACGATTATGACAACGCTAACTTGTATAACGATCATGTGGTTGCCAGCCTGATTAAAGACTTTAAAGCGGCAGACCCGAACGGATTCCTTGTTTACTTCTCTGACCACGGTGAAGAGGTTTACGACACGCCGCCGCACAAAACTCAGGGGCGTAACGAAGACAACCCGACGCGCCACATGTACACCATTCCGTTCCTGCTGTGGACGTCGGAAAAATGGCAAGCGACTCATCCCCGTGATTTCTCACAGGATGTCGATCGTAAATACAGCCTGGCGGAACTGATCCACACCTGGTCAGATTTGGCGGGCTTATCTTACGACGGTTACGATCCAACCCGTTCAGTGGTGAATCCGCAGTTCAAAGAAACTACCCGCTGGATTGGTAACCCGTACAAGAAAAACGCGCTGATCGATTACGACACTCTGCCGTATGGCGACCAGGTAGGTAATCAGTAATTATCAGCCAGGCGCTATTTGCCGGATGCGACGCTTGACGCGTCTTATCCGGCCTACAGATCGCGGCGGTAGGCTGGATAAGGCGTTTACGCCACATCCGGCAATACAACTGCCGCAATGTTTACATCGAACTCCCCTCAGGCCACACTTTTCAGGTGGCCTTTTTTAATAATGCCAGTTACTGTTTTCCCGTCTACATACCTAAGGGAATAACATGTATCACGACATCAGCTATCTGCTCTCCCGCCTGATCAACGGCCCGCTGTCCCTGCGCCAGATTTACTTTGCCAGCAGTAACGGCCCGGTGCCCGATCTTGCGTATCAGGTCGATTTTCCACGGCTGGAAATTGTGCTGGAAGGTGAGTTTGTTGATACCGGCGCTGGAGCAACGTTAGTTCCCGGCGATGTGCTGTACGTTGCCGCTGGTGGCTGGAATTTCCCACAATGGAAAACACCCGCTACCACCTTTAGCGTGCTGTTTGGCAAATAGCAACTCGGCTTCAGCGTCGTGCAATGGGATGGCAAACAATATCAAAATCTGGCGAAGCAACACGTCGCCCGACGCGGCCCACGTATAGGTTCTTTTCTGCTACAAACGCTCAATGAAATGCAAATGCAGCCGCAGGAGCAGCAAACGGCAAGGCTTATCGTAGCCAGCCTGCTTAGCCACTGCCGCGATTTGCTCGGCAGCCAAATCCAGACCGCCTCACGCAGCCAGGCACTATTTGAAGCTATTCGCGATTATATCGACGAACGCTATGCCTCCGCGCTTACCCGCGAATCTGTCGCACAGGCATTCTATATTTCACCAAACTATCTCTCGCACCTGTTTCAAAAAACGGGGGCCATTGGTTTTAACGAATACCTGAATCACACGCGACTGGAGCACGCTAAGACGTTATTGAAAGGCTATGACCTGAAGGTAAAAGAAGTGGCGCACGCCTGCGGCTTTGTCGACAGCAACTACTTCTGCCGTCTGTTTCGTAAAAACACCGAACGCTCGCCGTCGGAATATCGCCGGCAGTACCACAGCCAACTGACAGAAAAACCGACTACTCCAGAATAAGATGGGTTTGCTGCGGCGCAGAAAGCACTTTGCGCACCGCGCTCATTACCCGCTGCGGCTCACGCAGGAATGCGTAGATGCTGCATTGCACATAGCGGCAATGTTCAAATCGCTCGGCACCGGCAAGCTCGATATCCGTAATCAACAGAGCAACATCCGCCCGACGGATATCCTCGTCCGCTAAACGATTCTCCGTTCCCAGCGCGCCCTGAGTTTCAATGCTGACGCCCCACTTCTCTAACTGGCACAACTTTTCCAGCCGTTCCGCCGCCATATAAGTATGCGCCACGCCGCTTACGCAGGCGGTTACTGCCACCAGGTATGCCATTTTAACCTCCCACGGTAACCTGAAATCCGGCCCGTTCTGCCATTTCGCGCATCGTTGCCACATCGGCTGATGACGGCGCAGCAACATCCTTCATCGACCATGTTTTCCCCAGCAGGCGGTATTTCGGCTCGCCGTACTGATGAAACGGCAACAGATGGATCTGCCTGATATTCAGCGGGATCAGCACGTCCAGCGCCTGCTGCATATTCTCCCGGCTGAGTGTGAAACCGGGGATCAGCGGCAAACGCGGGATCACGTTGACACCCTCACTCACCAGCAAACGCAGGTTCTCCAGTACGCGTGGCAGGTTCATCTTCACCACATCCCGCGCCTGAGTCGCGTCCATAATTTTTAAATCGAACAACACTTCATCGCACAATTTCGCCAGCGGTAACAGCTTGCTGACTGGTGCGTCTCCGGCAGTTTCAATGGCACATGAGACACCCCACAGCCGCAGTCGCTGTAAAAAACGGGTAGCAAACTCCGCCTGCATTAACACTTCGCCGCCAGAAAGCGTGACGCCGCCGCCGGACGTGCGAAAAAAAATGTCATCTTTCATCACTTCCCGTTCCAGAGCGTCAAGGCTGATATCGCGACCAATCCGTTCAAACGCCCCGGAGGGGCATTCATCCGCATCACGCAAACATTTCGCACAGTGCAGACATTTCGCCTCTCTGCGTACCGTCTGGATTTTGCCGGAGATCGACTCCGGATTAGCACACCACGGGCAAAGATGCGGACAGCCTTTAAAAAAGACCACCGTACGAATGCCCTCGCCGTCATTCAGTGAATAACGCTGAATGTTGAAAATGCGCGCCACATCATTGCGGCGCGTTTCCACAACGTTACAGCTGATGCGCTGTCCGGCGGATGATGTCATCCTGGATCTCCTTCGACAGTTCGACAAAGAAGGCGCTGTATCCGGCAACGCGCACCACCAGCCCGGCATAATCTTGTGGGCGCTGTTGCGCTTCCCACAACGTGTCGGCGTTCACCACGTTAAACTGAATATGCTGCAACTTAAGCTGGGTAAACGCCCGTAAGAAGTCGGCCAGTTTGCGTAATCCCGCTTCACCTTCCAGGGTCGCCGGAGTGAATTTCACGTTCAGCAACGTACCGTTAGACAGCAGCGTATTATCGAGCTTACTGACTGACTTCAGTACCGCTGTTGGCCCTTGTTCGTCCTGGCCCAGCATAGGTGACAAGCCGCCGTCTGCCAGCTGTTCTCCGGCAAAACGACCGTCTGGCGTCGCGCCAACCACCGATCCCAACGGGACGTGAGCAGAAACGGTATACGATCCCGGCGTGAAGTAACCACCGCGCGGGTTCTGGTATTTTTCCACTTCTTTGCAGTAGTGGCGCAACAGTTCGGCGCTAATGTTATCCACCTCGTCGATATCGTTACCATATTTCTCAAAGCGGTTAATTAAGCGAGCGCGGACTTTTTCGCCTTCTGGCGTTGCAAAGTTGGCTTTTAATACCGACAGCAATTCGTCAAAACTTAAACGCTGTTGCTCAAAAACCATCCCTTTCAACGCATGGAGAGAATCGCTCAGGTTGGCGATACCGATCCCCTGTACGCCGGAGAAGTTATAACGCGCGCCGCCATCGGTAATATCGCGACCTTTTTCCAGACAATCGCTGATAAAAGACGAGAGCAGCGGTACAGGTGCCCAGTCGCGATGGCCGATATCACAAATATTGCTGCCCTCAACCATCAGGGTGATGTAGTGGCTGATCTTGGCGCGGATCTGCTCCAGTAAACCTTCATAAGTCAGCGCAGCATTGCCTTCATTTTCATGCAGGCAGATTTCCATCACTTTCAGCAGATTAAACATCGCGATGTCATGCAAGCCGTAGGTTCTGCCGGGAATAGATAATTCCACACAGCCCACTACGGAATAGTCGCGCGCATCTTCCAGCGAAACGCCACGGTTGAGGAACGCTGGTACCACCACTTCATCGTTAAAGATTTGCGGAATACCGGTGCCGAGGCGAATGGTTTCGGCGGTTTTCATCAGGAATGGCGTGTCGATCAAGGCGTTAGTGCGCACGCCGAGGTTCGGTTGCGGTAATTGCACGCTTTGATAGGCGTCAAGGCAAAGGAACGAAAGCACGTTCACCGCGCTACGTCCGTTCTCGGTTAACCCGCCGAGCAGTGCGGTATAGCCGGTCGGGAAACCTGCGAAATAACGCGCGCTGCTGGTGGAGCGCAACAGCACGATGTCGTTGCATTTCACCCATAAAGATTCGAGCAGTTCTTTCAGGAACGCCGGATCTTCGCCCTGGGTTAAAGATGCCTGATAGAACGGCAACATATACTGGTCGAAGCGCCCTAAAGACAGCGAACTGGCGTTGGATTCGTATTGCAGAATGATGTTCATGTACCAGAATAACTGGCACGCCTGCCAGAACGTCTGCGGCTTATGTTCGGCGTTATGGCGAGAGATCTCCGCAATAGTCAGCAGTTCTTCGCGACGCTGGGCATCTGTGCAGTTTGCCGCCATCGTTTCCGCCAGTACGGCGTAACGCAAAATGTGTTTCTGCGAGGCTTCCAGCAGTAACAGCGCTGCCTGATAAAAGTGATTCTCCGGCTGTTGCTGACAATGTTGCTGCATCTGTGCCACCAACTCCCCCAGCCCGTGATTCAACAGGCGTGGGTAATCAATAATAATGTGCCCCTGGCCTTTATCCGTCTGGTTAATGCTGAAAATCTGCGTGCTGGTCGCGGCTTTTACTTCATCCGTCATCTGCCCGTTGATGAAATCTTTCATCGAACGTTTTTCCCAGTACGGGAACAACTCTTCACGATAGATACGTTTATCTTCTTCGCTGATAGCAAAGCGGTCCTGCGGACGCGTCGGGAATTGATCCAGCTCTTTCAGCAGCCAGTAAGGGTCCATTTCCGGCGACATAATCCCGGCGCGCGGTTTTACGGTGCGGTTACCGGCAATCAGTTCTTCATCACGAATCGAAATTTCAACATGTTCAAGGATATACGCTGTTGCTTTCGCCCGGCGCAATATCACCGGTTCGCCTTCGGTTTGCCGATGGCTGGCGGTATAAAGCAGCGCCCGCTCCAGCGAGATTTCACGGGTATTGGCAAACAGTGCAGTTTTGAGGCGAGAGATACGATTCGTCATGAGGAACTCCTGTGGGAAAGCGAACCCGCCCTTGCGAGCGGGAGAAGAACTTAAGCGGTTTGCGCCAGGTGAGCTTCAATTTTGCTCATAATGGCGTCAGCACGTTTTACTGCATCGCTGATGTTGACGCGCACGATGGTCTTGCCAGCAAAACGCTCTTCAAACTTGATGCCGATATCTTTGGTCAGAATCACCATATCAGCGCTCGCCACATCTTCCGCAGTCAGTTCATTTTCCAGACCAATTGACCCCTGGGTTTCTACTTTCACTTCCCAGCCTTTCGCTTTCGCGGCACTTTCCAGCGCCTCTGCTGCCATATAGGTATGGGCAACACCTGAAGGACATGCGGTTACTGCAATAATTTTCGTCATGGCTCGTTCCTCAATTAATTAATTTCAAAATCCAAATCCAGGTCGTCTTCTTTTTCATCAGTCGAAGACCCATTTTTACGCGCCAGACTTTTCAGCACGTTCACACAAACAGCCGTCACCACTGCTCCGACAGCCACTGCTGCGATATAACCCAGCTTGCCTTCAACCACCGGCAGCACAATCAGACCACCCCAGCCTGCATAGCACTGCGCACCGACCAGCGCCGCAGTTACTGCACCACAAACTGAACCGACCATGATGGAAGGAATGACACGCAGCGGATCGGCAGCGGCGAAAGGAATCGCCCCTTCAGTAACGCCAACACAGCCCATCACCAGTGCCGCTTTGCCGGTTTCGCGCTCTTCTGCGGAGAAATTTTTACGACCAATCAGCGTCGCCAGCCCCATCCCCAGCGGCGGGATACAAATACCCACGGCAGCGATGACCACCACGGTATAAACACCCTGAGCAACGCAAATCAGCATGAAGGCATAGGCCACTTTGTTAACCGGACCGCCCATATCGAACGCCAGCATCAGACCCATGATCACCGCCAGCATAACAATGCTGCCCTGCTGCATCCCTTGAAGCCACTGAGTCAGGCTGTTGGTCAACGCCCCTACAGGCTCGCCCAAGCCCCACATCATGATGCCTGCGGTAATCAGTGTGCCGACGATAGGAATAATGAAGATAGGCATCACCGAGCGCAGAACTTTATGCACCGGAATTTTCTTCAGGTAATGCACCACGATGCCGCCGATAATCCCGGCGATCAGTGCACCAAAGAAGCCCGCACCAAAGCTGTTACCAACCTAGGCACCGATAGCGCACGGAGCCAGCGCAGAACGCTCTGCAATGGAGTAACCAATGTAAGCGGCGAGGAAAGGCACCATCAGCGTCAAACCTGCAACGCCGATATCAAACAGTTTTTTCAAATTCGGATCGGCTACGGCATCCGGCACTGCGCCTTTGCCATACAACATGACGGAAACCGCCAGCAAAATACCGCCCGATACCACGAAGGGAATCATGTGTGAAACGCCCGTCATTAAATGCTGACGGGTATTTTTCAGGATCTGCACCAACTCATTCATAAGCTGCTCCCGGGCTTGCGAAAGCCCATGTCCATATTTTTGATGGAGGAAACAATAGGCAATCGCAGGCGGAGCAAACAGTGGATAAAAAGGCCATTTACTGGACTTTTGTAATATCAGTACAAAAATGCGATCCGCCTCATAACTTGCGATAAACCGGAAGCATGCCGCAAAACGCGTCTTGTGAGACGCGTCGCAAATTGACGGTTACATTACATTTGTCCAGCTTTTGGCAGATTTGTCACATGGCAGGCCGTTGCCGTGCGCTCTTATCCTGTAAACAGAAAACCGTACCGGGAGAGAGGCAATGGCCCTGATTGTGGAATTTATTTGTGAGCTACCTAACGGCGTACATGCGCGTCCGGCAAGCCACGTTGAAACGCTGTGTAATACTTTTTCATCACAAATTGAGTGGCATAACCTGCGCACTGACCGCAAGGGCAACGCCAAAAGCGCCCTTGCGCTGATTGGCACCGATACGCTGGCGGGCGATAACTGCCAGTTACTGATTTCCGGGGCCGACGAACAGGAAGCGCACCAGCGTTTAAGCCAATGGCTGCGCGATGAATTCCCCCACTGCGATGCGCCGCTGGCGGAAGTTAAATCTGACGAACTGGAACCACTGCCGGTTTCACTGACCAATCTGAATCCGCAAATTATCCGCGCCCGCACCGTGTGCAGCGGTAGTGCAGGCGGCATTCTGACGCCGATCTCTTCTTTAGATCTCAATGCGCTGAGTAATCTTCCCGCAGCCAAAGACGTTGACGCCGAGCAATCCGCACTGGAAAATGGCCTGACGCTGGTACTGAAAAACATTGAGTTTCGTCTGCTGGATAGCGACGGTGCTACCAGCGCGATACTGGAAGCTCACCGATCCCTGGCTGGCGATACATCTTTACGTCAGCACTTACTGGCAGGCGTCAGCGAGGGATTAAGCTGTGCCGAAGCGATTGTCGCCAGTGCGAATCACTTTTGCGAAGAGTTCGCCCGTTCCAGCAGCAGCTACCTGCAAGAACGTGCCCTGGACGTACGCGACGTCTGCTTCCAGTTACTCCAGCAAATCTACGGTGAGCAACGCTTCCCGGCACCGGGCAAACTGACGCAGCCCGCCATTTGTATGGCTGATGAACTGACTCCCAGCCAGTTCCTCGAACTGGATAAAAATCACCTCAAAGGTCTGTTACTGAAAAGTGGCGGCACCACCTCACATACCGTAATTCTTGCCCGTTCGTTCAACATTCCGACACTGGTTGGTGTAGATATTGATGCCCTTACTCCGTGGCAGCATCAAACGATTTATATCGACGGCAACGCCGGGGCGATTGTGGTTGAGCCAGGGGAAGCCGTGGCCCGTTATTATCAGCAAGAAGCCCGCGTACAGGACGCCCTTCGTGAGCAACAGCGTGTCTGGCTGACCCAACAAGCCCGTACCGCTGACGGTATCCGCATTGAAATTGCCGCTAACATCGCTCACTCCGTGGAAGCGCAGGCCGCATTCGGCAATGGTGCGGAAGGCGTTGGTTTGTTCCGCACTGAAATGCTCTATATGGATCGCACCAGTGCACCGGGCGAAAGCGAGCTGTACAACATTTTTTGTCAGGCGCTGGAGTCTGCCAACGGACGCAGCATTATTGTGCGCACTATGGACATTGGCGGCGACAAACCCGTTGATTATCTGAACATTCCGGCAGAAGCTAACCCGTTCCTCGGTTATCGCGCTGTGCGTATTTATGAAGAATACGCCTCGCTGTTCACCACACAACTACAGTCGATCCTGCGCGCCTCCGCTCACGGCAGCCTGAAAATCATGATCCCGATGATCTCCTCAATGGAAGAGATCTTATGGGTGAAAGAAAAACTGGCGGAAGCCAAACAGCAACTGCGTAACGAACACATTCCGTTTGATGAGAAGATCCAGCTTGGCATTATGCTGGAAGTACCGTCGGTGATGTTCATCATCGATCAATGCTGCGAAGAGATTGATTTCTTTAATATTGGTAGTAATGACCTGACGCAATATCTGCTGGCAGTGGATCGCGATAACGCTAAGGTTACTCGTCACTACAACAGCCTGAATCCGGCATTCTTGCGGGCGCTCGATTACGCCGTGCAGGCGGTGCATCGCCAGGGCAAATGGATTGGTCTGTGCGGTGAGCTGGGAGCGAAAGGTTCCGTGCTGCCGTTGCTGGTCGGCTTAGGGCTGGATGAACTCAGCATGAGCGCACCATCAATTCCGGCGGCGAAAGCGCGGATGGCGCAACTTGATAGCCTTGAGTGCCGCAAGTTGCTCAACCAGGCAATGGCCTGCCGTACTTCGCTGGAAGTGGAACACCTGCTGGCGCAATTCCGCATGACCCAACAGGACGCACCGCTGGTCACCGCCGAGTGCATCACGCTGGAAAGTGACTGGCGCAGCAAAGAAGAAGTGCTCAAAGGCATGACCGATAACCTGCTGCTGGCGGGCCGCTGCCGCTATCCGCGTAAACTGGAAGCCGACTTATGGGCGCGCGAGGCCGTTTTCTCTACCGGTCTGGGCTTTAGTTTTGCCATTCCACACAGCAAATCAGAACACATTGAGCAATCCACCATCAGCGTGGCGCGTCTGCAAGCGCCGGTGCGCTGGGGCGATGATGAAGCGCAATTCATCATTATGTTAACCCTGAACAAACACGCTGCGGGCGATCAGCACATGCGCATTTTCTCGCGCCTCGCTCGCCGCATCATGCACGAAGAATTCCGTAACGCGCTGGTTAACGCCGCCTCTGCCGACGCTATCGCCAGCCTGCTGCAACATGAACTGGAACTGTAAAAGGAAACATCATGGAACTGTATCTGGACACCGCTAACGTCACAGAAGTCGAACGTCTGGCACGCATATTCCCCATTGCCGGGGTGACAACTAACCCGAGCATTATCGCTGCCAGCAAGGAGTCCATCTGGGAAATTCTGCCGCGTCTGCAAAAAGCGATTGGTGATGAGGGCATTCTGTTTGCTCAGACTATGAGTCGTGACGCGCAGGGTATGGTGGAAGAAGCGAAGCGCCTGCGCGACGCCATTCCGGGCATTGTGGTGAAAATCCCGGTGACTTCCGAAGGTCTGGCCGCCATTAAGATGCTGAAAAAAGAGGGTATTACTACGCTTGGCACCGCAGTGTACAGTGCTGCACAAGGGTTACTGGCCGCGCTGGCAGGGGCAAAATACGTTGCTCCGTATGTTAACCGCGTAGATGCCCAGGGCGGGGACGGCATTCGTACGGTTCAGGAGCTGCAAGCGCTGTTAGAAATGCACGCACCAGAAAGCATGGTGCTGGCGGCCAGCTTTAAAACGCCGCGTCAGGCGCTGGACTGTTTACTGGCAGGATGTGAATCCATCACCCTGCCCTTAGATGTAGCGCAACAAATGCTCAACACCCCTGCGGTAGAGTCAGCTATAGAGAAGTTCGAACACGACTGGAATGCCGCATTTGGCACTACTCATCTCTAAAGGAGCAATTATGGACCGCATTATTCAATCACCGGGTAAATACATCCAGGGCGCTGATGTGATTAATCGTCTGGGCGAATACCTGAAGCCGCTGGCAGAACGCTGGTTAGTGGTGGGTGACAAATTTGTTTTAGGTTTTGCTCAATCCACTGTCGAGAAAAGCTTTAAAGATGCTGGACTGGTAGTAGAAATTGCGCCGTTTGGCGGTGAATGTTCGCAAAATGAGATCGATCGTCTGCGTGGCATCGCGGAGACTGCGCAGTGTGGCGCAATTCTCGGTATCGGTGGCGGAAAAACCCTCGATACTGCCAAAGCACTGGCACATTTCATGGGTGTTCCGGTAGCGATCGCACCGACTATCGCCTCTACCGATGCACCGTGCAGCGCATTGTCTGTTATCTACACCGATGAGGGTGAGTTTGACCGCTATCTACTGTTGCCAAATAACCCGAATATGGTCATTGTCGACACCAAAATCGTCGCTGGCGCTCCTGCACGTCTGTTAGCGGCGGGTATCGGCGATGCGCTGGCAACCTGGTTTGAAGCACGCGCCTGTTCCCGTAGCGGCGCTACCACTATGGCGGGCGGCAAGTGCACCCAGGCGGCGCTGGCACTGGCAGAACTGTGCTACAACACTCTGCTGGAAGAAGGCGAAAAAGCGATGCTTGCCGCCGAACAGCATGTAGTAACCCCTGCGCTGGAACGCGTGATTGAAGCGAACACCTATTTAAGCGGTGTTGGTTTTGAAAGCGGCGGACTGGCGGCGGCTCATGCGGTGCATAACGGCCTGACCGCTATCCCGGACGCGCATCACTATTATCACGGTGAAAAAGTGGCATTCGGTACGCTGACGCAGCTGGTACTGGAAAACGCGCCGGTTGAGGAAATCGAAACCGTAGCTGCACTTAGCCATGCGGTAGGTTTGCCAATAACTCTCGCTCAACTGGATATTAAAGAAGATGTCCCGGCGAAAATGCGAATTGTGGCAGAAGCGGCATGTGCAGAAGGTGAAACCATCCACAACATGCCTGGCGGCGCGACGCCAGATCAGGTATACGCCACTCTGCTGGTAGCCGACCAGTACGGTCAGCGTTTCCTGCAAGAGTGGGAATAACCTACTCCAAACTCCCGGCTTGTCCGGGAGTTTGAACGCAAAATTGCCTGATGCGCTACGCTTATCAGGCCTACGCAATCTCTGCAATATATTGAATTTGCGTGCTTTTTAGGCCAGATAAGGCGTTCACGCCGCATCCGGCACTCTGTGCCAGTAATCTGAAACTCCTACGTTGTTCAGGAGTTTTTTATCCGCTTCTGGACATTTTCTCTACAGAACAATCGTTAGCCCGGAAGGTCGAATCTGTGACTCTTATTTTCACGGACGAACCAGATGAAAGCTTCACTGGCGCTGCTCAGCCTGCTAACGGCATTTACCAGCCACTCCTTAAAATCTCCCGCCGTTCCACCAACCGTGGTACAAATCCAGGCCAATACCAACCTTGCCATCGCAGACGGTGCCAGACAGCAAATCGGCAACACGCTATTTTACGATCCGGCGTATGTGCGGCTTACCTATCCTGGCGGTGATGTCCCGCAAGAACGCGGTGTATGTTCCGATGTGGTGATCCGTGCATTGCGCAGCCAGAAGGTCGATTTGCAGAAACTGGTTCACGAAGATATGGCGAAGAATTTTGCCGAGTACCCGCAAAAATGGAAGTTAAAGCGCCCGGACAGCAACATCGATCACCGTCGGGTGCCTAATCTGGAAACCTGGTTTAGCCGCCACAACAAAACACGCCCCATCAGTAAAAATGCCGGTGACTATCAAGCGGGCGATATTGTCTCCTGGCGATTAGATAACGGGCTGGCGCATATTGGGGTGGTGTCAGATGGCTTCGCCCGCGACGGTACGCCACTGGTGATACATAACATTGGCGCAGGCGCGCAGGAAGAAGATGTGCTGTTTAGCTGGCGGATGGTGGGGCATTATCGTTATTTTGTTAAATAAGCGATCGCCCCACATGAAGAAAAAATTCAGATGCTTTTTACACTGACAGCTTCTTTTTTCTTACGGCTCACCAGCGCCAGTGCCAGCACAATCAGCACAATCAGCACAATACCGCTACCTTCAACGGCCCCCGGATTCTCACCGAGCAGCCACCAGGAAAAGAGTACGCCGCAAACGGGAACGGCCAGCGTGCTTAAGCTGGCAATACTGGCAGGCAAGTTTTTCAATACAAACAACCATAAGCTCCACGCCAGCGCCGTCGCCAGAATCGCACTGTAGGCCAGCGCCCAGAACACGGTGGGCTGCCAGTCAATTTCACGTTGCGGCACCAGTAAAGCGACCACACTCATCACCAGCGCCGCATAGAGCATCTGCCAGGATGTTAACGATAATAAATCCACGCGCGGATGACGGGTGTATAGGCGTTTAGCAACAATCGCGCTCGCCCCCCAACTAACACCGGAGAGGATTGCCAGCATGGCACTTTTCATCGAAGAGAAATCGAGTTGCCACGGCTGCAACACCAAAAATAAGCCGAAAGCGGCAATCAGAATCGCGAAATATTGCCCACGTCGCAGGCGTTCACCGAGAAACAACGCGGCGAAAATCACCACCCAGAACGGCATGGTATAGCTCAGGATCGCCACCTTCCCCGCACCTCCGCTGACCAACGCCCACTGCGCCAGACCAACCATCCCGCAGGTTTGTAACAGGGCAATGGCTAAGGTGTATTTAAACGGCGTCGGGTGCATTCCGCGACCACGTAATAAAAGGACGATGAATAAAACGAGAGCGCCGAAAATGCAGCGTAAGGCGGTAAAGTCGAAGGCACCGATGTAACTGGTGACTTGCTTCATGAAAATCCAGCTATAACTCCAGATAAGTGTGAGCACAACCAGGCCACTGATTGCCAGTGGGTTGCTCTTTCCTGCGGCAGACATGAGAGATCCAGTGTGTAGTTTTCCTGTGGACACTATACGCCGGTAAAGAAACTTCAGCGACTGCCTGAAAGACAGTCACTGAAGAAGGTCAGATTACAGCAGGTCGAAACGGTCGAGGTTCATCACTTTCACCCATGCCGCTACGAAGTCTTTAACAAACTTCTCGTGGGCATCGCTGCTGGCGTAAACTTCCGCTACCGCACGCAGGACAGAGTTAGAACCAAATACCAGATCCGCACGGCTGGCTGTGTATTTCACTTCGCCGGTTTCGCGGTCACGTCCTTCGAACAGCTCTTTCGATTCGTCAGTCGCTTTCCACTCGTAACGCATATCCAGCAAGTTCACGAAGAAGTCATTGCTCAATACGCCAACGCGGTCAGTGAAGACGCCGTTTTTGCTGCTATCGAAGTTGGCACCCAGTACACGCATCCCGCCCACCAGCGCAGTCATTTCCGGCGCGGTCAGCGTCAGTTGCTGTGCTTTGTCGATCAGCAGTGACTCGGTGGTGGAAACGTCCAGACGAGCGCGATAGTTACGGAAACCGTCAGCAATTGGCTCCAGCAGCTCAAACATCTCAATGTCAGTCTGATCCTGACGCGCATCAACGCGACCCGGCGCAAACGGTACATGAATGCTCAAACCTGCGGCGCTTGCGGCTTTCTCAACACCAACCACACCAGCCAGCACGATGATATCCGCCAGCGAGGCTTTACCAGACTCTTTCTGGATTTTCTCCAGAACAGGCAGAGCACGAACGGCTGCGGCGTTCACATCCCAGTCGCGCTGCGGCATTAATGCCAGACGCGCACCGTTGGCACCACCGCGTTTGTCGCCACCACGGAAGGTAGAAGCAGATGCCCAGGCCACCGATACCAGCTCACTAACAGACAGACCAGAATCCGCAATCGCGAATTTCAGATCGATAATGTCCTGCTCGGTCGGGTTGTAGATCGGCTGCGGCAGCGGATCTTGCCAGATCAGATCTTCTTTCGGCACTTCCGGCCCGATGTAGCGAGATTTCGGCCCCATATCCCTGTGCGTCAGTTTGAACCAGGCACGGGCAAAGGCTTCGTTGAACGCCTGCGGATCGTTGAGGAAACGACGAGAGATCTTCTCGAACTCAGGATCAAAACGCAGCGTCAGGTCGGTCACCAGCATTGTCGGTTTACGTTTCTTCGACGGATCGAACGGATCCGGGATAATTTCCGGTGCGTCTACCGCGTCGAACTGGATTGCTCCAGCCGGACTGCGGGTCTGTACCCACTCATATTTGAACAGGTTCTCGAAGAAATAGTTGCTCCACTGGGTCGGCGTCTGGGTCCAGACAACTTCCAGACCAGAGGTAATGGCATCTGCGCCAACGCCGCTGCCGTAAGTGCTCGCCCAGCCTAAACCTTGTTCTTCAATCGGTGCAGCTTCTGGATCAGGACCTACATTTGATGTCGGACCGGCACCGTGAGTTTTACCCAGCGTATGACCACCCGCAATCAGCGCCACGGTTTCTTCGTCGTTCATGCCCATGTTGCCGAAGGTCGCACGGATAGCTGCTGCCGCAGAAAGCGGTTCGCCGCTGTGATCCGGGCCTTCCGGGTTAACGTAAATCAGACCCATCTCGGTTGCACCCAGCGGTGCTTTCGCCAGCGCTTCCGGATGACGGTGAGTCAGCCAGGCTTTTTCATCACCCCAGTTAACATCCAGATCCGGTTCCCAGACGTCTTCACGACCGGCACCAAAACCGAAGGTACGGAAGCCGGAGTTTTCCAGCGCCACGTTACCTGCGAGGATAAACAGGTCGGCCCAGGAGATTTTCTGACCATATTTCTGTTTGATTGGCCACAACAGGCGACGCGCTTTATCGAGGCTTACGTTATCCGGCCAGGAGTTCAGCGGTGCAAAACGTTGCTGACCACGACCCGCGCCGCCGCGTCCATCGATTGAACGGTAAGTACCTGCGCCGTGCCAGGCCATACGAATAAACAGACCGGCGTAGCTGCCCCAGTCGGCTGGCCACCACGGCTGAGATTCTGTCAGCAGGGCTTTCAGATCTTTTTTCAGGCCGTAGTAATCTAATTTGCTGAATTCTTTGCGGTAGTCAAAGTCCTCACCCAGCGGGTTAGAACGATTAGAATGTTGGTTTAACAGGTCAACACGGAGTTGATTTGGCCACCAGTCGCGAGTGGTTGTGCCCGCCCCCGCGCTCTGGTCGTGACCGCCCTGATGGAACGGGCATTTGCCAGTGGCTGTCGTGTTATGGATATCGTCTGACGTGCTCATCAATGTGCTCCCCTCTACAGTGTTACCGTTACGATACACAGCGTTAGAGAGAAGTTATAATTGAATTAATCCACGGATGCGATAGTTGAGATCTTACATATTGTTGGTTAAAGAGATGTAGGTCAAATTGATCGTAATTAAGCTTTTTTGATTATGTCCGAATTCGACAAATGCTTTATAAAAAAGGGTTTTAGCTTCATATCCTTCAAGTAATGAGGGAGAAAACAAGGCTGACAACCTTATTTTCCCGCCCTCATTTCGAGGCAGCATTTTGTGCTCTGTTTAAAATTTGTGATCACTGTGTGATTTTCACAAAAGCCACACTATTTATAAACCAGGTCGAACACCCAGCGTATGGCAAATCGCGTAACTCATTTCAGCGCGGTTAAGCGTATAGAAGTGGAAATCTTTCACTCCTTCACGGCTTAAAATCTTCACCATATCCATGGCAATATTCGCGCCCACCAGTTTGCGGGTTTCGGCATCATCATCTAGGCCGTCGAACATTTGCGCCATCCACGCCGGAATACGCACGTTGGTCATATCGGCAAATTTCTTCGCCTGTTTAAAGTTAGATACCGGCAAAATTCCCGGAATAATTTCCACATCAATGCCCGCCGATACACAGCGGTCACGAAAACGCAGGTAGCTTTCGACATCGAAGAAGAACTGAGTAATCGCGCGGTTGGCTCCGGCATCGACTTTACGTTTCAGATTAAGCAAATCCGCCTGAGCGCTTTTTGCTTCCGGGTGAACTTCCGGATACGCCGCCACGGAGATATCGAAATCTGCCACTTCTTTTAATAGCGTCACCAGGTCAGAAGCATACATTTCTGGCTTACCACTTCCCGGCGGCAGATCGCCACGCAGCGCCACGATATGACGAATACCGTTATTCCAGTAGTCGCGTGCAATGGTGCGCAACTCGTCGGGCGTCGCATCAATGCAAGTAAGATGCGGTGCCGCTTCCAGACCAGTGCGATCTTTAATGCCTTTAATAATGCTGTGCGTACGGTCGCGCTCGCCGGAGTTCGCGCCATAGGTCACCGATACAAACTTCGGTTTCAGGCTGCTAAGGCGATCGATGGAGTTCCACAGGGTCTGCTCCATTTCACTGGTACGCGGCGGGAAAAACTCGAACGAAACGTTAATCTGCCCCTGGACTTCTGCCAGGCTCTGATTCAGGGCATCCCGCTGGCTGGCGTGAAAAAAGCTCATACCTTACCTCATCAATCGCTTGTAGTTATATGTTGTGCTGTGCACATCTATCCGTTTAGACGTCCAGATGTAAAGATGAAGGAAAAGCCGAAGGGCGTCAACCGAAAAATGACCAATGATGGTGAGGAAAAATCAGGGAAGATGAAAAAACTTCAGGATGGTAAGAAAAAGAAAATCCGGTATGCAAAGCAAACCGGACTGCAAATATAAACTAACCATGTACTTATTGCTTCTTGCCGGATTCGTCGTAAACGCTTAATCCGGCCTAATCCTATGATAATTCAATATATTTCATTAGAAACCATAAACCCGAAAACATGAGTACCGGGCATTATTAAATTTCTGAAATTACAACAACTGTGCCAGCCGGTTGATATCCGACTGAATCGCCCCGGCGGTGACGTCGCGCCCCGCGCCAGGCCCACGGATCACCAGCGGGTTGTCGCGATACCAGCGGCTTTCGATGGCAAAGACGTTATCGCACGGCAGCAGTGATGCCAGCGGATGGTCTTCACGCACCGCCTCCACGCCCACACGCGCTTTGCCGTTGGCATCGAAACGCACCACGTAGCGCAGCACCAGCCCCATTTCGCGGGCCGCTTCCAGCCGTTGCACCATCTGCTCGTTAAGTTCATCGCCATTTTCAAAGAAATGGTCGATGCTGCCGCCTTCGCAATGAGCAGGCACCAGCGATTCCACACGTACCTGGTCCGGTTCAATGTTGTAACCCGCTTCACGCGCCAGAATTACCAGCTTGCGCATTACGTCTTTGCCGGAGAGGTCGTCACGCGGATCAGGCTCGGTTAAGCCCTGCTGCCACGCCTGATCCACCAGCTCGGTAAACGGCACGCTACCGTCGAATTGCAGGAACAGCCAGGAGAGCGTGCCGGAGAAGATCCCGCTGATCGACAAAATAGTATCGCCGCTGTCGATCAGATCGCGCACGGTGTGGTTGATCGGCAAGCCCGCACCGACGGTGGCATTGTACAGCCAGTGACGCCCGGTTTTTTCGAAGGCGTCGTGGATCTGGCGATATTTATTGCTGTCGCTGGCTCCCGCCAGTTTGTTGGCGCTGATAACGTGGAAACCGTGGCTGGCGAAATCAAGATACTGATCAGCAAGCTGCTGGCTGGCGGTAACGTCCAGCACCACTAAATCATCATACGGATGGGCGCGCATCCACAGGAACAACGACTCTTCATCCTGCTCAACCGCTTCATCGTTGAAGAAGGCTAACGCGCGGCTGGCGTCCAGCCCGTCATAGCTCAACAGGCTGCGGCGGCTGTCCACCACACCTGCCAGCACAAACTCAAAGCCGGTACGTGCCGAAAGCGTGCTCTGCTCACGGGCGAACAGTTCCAGCCAACGGGAACCGATATTGCCCTTACCGAACAATACCAGGCCGATGCGTTTTTCTGCGCGGAAGACGGACTGATGCAGCCCCTGAATCAGGCTTTCGGTCGGGCCGGTGCGCAGTACTGCCACCAGGCTGATGCCGTCATCGGACTGCCAGGTAAATTCGACCGGCTGGCCTTTCAGTTGCTGCCAGAAGCGGTGGCAATGCAGCGGGTTACGGGTGACGCCTGCACCGACCATCGCCACCAGCGCCAGCCCCTGACGCAGGCGCAGTTCGCCAGGTAATCCCTCTTCGTCGAGGATTTTCAGCGCACTGTCGGCCACTTCTGAGGTGTAGCAAAATTGCAGCAACTGGCGATCGTTATGTACGCCAACCGCCAGCGGGCGTACCTGCGCGCGTTTCAGGATTTGGTCGATCTCTTTATGCACCAGTTTGAAATCCTGACTGGCGGGCACCTGAAACTCAATCAAACAGACATCATCGTGGCTGGTGACAATACGCGCACCAGTACCGGAGGCCAGCACGCGTTCAATGCGCGTGGAACCTTGATCCGGCGTGTAGCTACAGCGCAGTTGCAGGTCGATTTCGCTGCCAGAAACCGGCTGTAAAGTACGGGCGTGAAGAACGGGAGCCGCCAGGCGCGCCAGTTCGCTGGCCTCATCCAGACGCAGCAACGGCAGCAGGCAGGCATCTTTCACTTTACGCGGGTCGGCACTGTATACCCCGGCGACGTCGCTCCAGATGGTTACGCGAGAAACACCCGCCAGCGCACCGATTTGTGTCGCGGAATAGTCGGAACCGTTACGCCCCAGCAGCACCGTTTCACCGGCGTTGTTGCGGCTGATAAATCCGGTCACCACCAGACGTTTGCCCGGATGTTGCACCAGCAGCTGTTGCAGCAACGGGTAAGAAAGCCCTTCATCAACCTGCGGTTGTGCGGCGCGTTCAGCGCGTAAAAACTCGCGGGCATCAAGCCAGGCCGCTGGCAGCCCTTGTTGATTAAGTACCGCAGACATCAGGCGTGCCGACCATACTTCCCCGTGGCCCACCACTTCCGCATACACTGCGTCGTTAATACCGCTGTCGAGCAGCGCCGCTAGGCGCTCAAGGTCGCTGACAAAAGCGCTAATGAGGCTATCAGCTTCTTCAGCGGGTAGCAGACCGCTAATCAGATCGCACTGATAGCGACGCTGCGTTTGTTGAACCTGATGCGCAGAGAGACGATCGGTCTGGCTTAGTTTCAACCAGTTAATCAACTGGTTAGTGGTGCTACCGGCGGCGGAAACCACCATCATATCGTCAGGCTGAGAGTACTCCGCCATAATGCCCGCAACACGCAAATAACACTTCACATCAGCCAGACTACTGCCACCAAATTTATGCAGTTGACGACCTTTCGCCCCTGCCTGCGCAATCACACTCATTTTTACCCCTTGTTTGCAGCCCGGAAGCCATTTTCCAGGTCGGCAATTAAATCTTCGCCATCTTCAATACCGGTGGAGATACGCAGCAGCGTCTCGGAGATCCCGGCGGCAGCACGCGCTTCTGGTGCCATGCCTGCATGTGTCATGGTTGCGGCGTGAGAGATTAAACTTTCCACTCCCCCTAATGATTCCGCCAGCGTAAACAACGACAGCCCGCCCAGGAAACGACGCAGCGTCTGCTCATCTCCATCCAGTTCAAAACTCAACATTGCGCCAAAGCCTTTTTGCTGGCGCGCGGCAATTTCATGCCCCTGATTTTCCGGCAGCGACGGGTGATACAGTTTTTTCACCAACGGCTGGGTTTGCAGATATTTCACAATCGCCTGCGCGTTGCGCTGGGCCAGCTCCATACGCGGCACCAGCGTTCGCAACCCGCGTAGCAGCAGATAGCTGTCAAACGCGCCGCCCGTCACGCCAATATTGTTTGTCCACCAGGCAAGTTCAGTGACAACGTCCGGGTCTTTAGCAATCACCACGCCAGCCACCACGTCAGAGTGACCGTTCAGATATTTCGTACATGAATGCAACACCAGATCGGCACCCAATGCCAGCGGATTTTGTAATGCCGGGCTTAAGAAGGTGTTATCCACCACGCTCACCGCCCCGACTTCCCTTGCCAGATGGCAGATTTTCGCAATATCCACGACGCGTAACAATGGATTACTTGGGCTTTCTACCAGTACCAGTTTGGGTTTTTCTGCCAGCGCTGCCCGTAATGCCTGTTCATCGCCTTGATCAACAAACAACACGCGATAGCAACCGCGTTTCACCAGACTGTCGAACAGGCGATAGCTACCGCCGTAGCAGTCGTGCGGCGCAACCAGCAGATCGCCAGGTTTCAAAAAGACGGTCGTGACCAAGTGAATCGCGGACATGCCGGTATTAGTAAGTACTGCGCCAGCACCGCCTTCCAGTTCTGCCAGCGCACGCTGAACCACATCGCGCGTTGGGTTGCCGCGACGCGAGTAATCATGCGCGCGCGGTTCATTAAATCCGGTAAAGTTATAGGTGCTGGAAAGATGGATGGGAGGGACAACGCAACCATACTGTTCGTCGTCATTTAACCCGCTACGCACTGCGATGGTGGCCTGTTTACGCGTCATGTGATGAAGTTTCCTGGGCTTTGTCGGTGAAATGTCAGGCACCAGAGTAAACATTGTGTTAATGGACGTCAATACATCTGGACATCTAAACTTCTTTGCGTATAGATTGAGCAAATCCCAAATAGCCGTTAAAATTATATGCATTATCACGCCGACAGGTGCATTACACGATGTCACGGTAACGCCTGTACGGTAAACTATGCGGGTTTACGGTCAGTACCCACATAAATTGTGTGGTCTGGTCTCAATTTATTGACGAAGAGGATTAAGTATCTCATGGCTGAATGGAGCGGCGAATATATCAGCCCATACGCTGAGCACGGCAAGAAGAGTGAACAAGTCAAAAAGATTACGGTTTCCATTCCTCTTAAGGTGTTAAAAATCCTCACCGATGAACGCACGCGTCGTCAGGTGAACAACCTGCGTCACGCTACCAACAGCGAGCTGCTGTGCGAAGCGTTTCTGCATGCCTTTACCGGGCAACCTTTGCCGGATGATGCCGATCTGCGTAAAGAGCGCAGCGACGAAATCCCGGAAGCGGCAAAAGAGATCATGCGTGAGATGGGGATTAACCCGGAGACGTGGGAATACTAAAGCAAAAAAGAGCGGCGCGGAGTGGAATCGCCTGATGCGCTACGCTTATCAGGCCTACGTCATATTGCAATTTATTGAATTTGCACGAACTTGTAGGCCGGATAAGGCGTTCACGCCGCATCCGGCATAAACAACGAGCACGTTGTCTGCGACCCACCGCTTTTTATACATGGACGTTTAACTATGAAAAACAGGCTGCTGATCCTCAGCCTGCTGGTTTCTGTACCTGCCTTTGCCTGGCAGCCACAAACCGGCGACATCATCTTTCAGATCTCTCGCTCATCGCAAAGTAAAGCGATCCAACTGGCGACCCATTCCGATTATAGCCACACCGGTATGCTGGTGATACGCAACAAAAAGCCCTACGTTTTTGAAGCGGTCGGCCCGGTGAAATACACCCCGCTCAAGCAGTGGATCGCCCATGGTGAAAAGGGCAAATACGTTGTTCGCCGCGTTGAAGGCGGACTGAGTGTTGAACAACAGCAAAAACTGGCGCAAACGGTAAAACGTTATCTCGGTAAACCGTATGATTTCAGCTTCTCATGGAGCGACGATCGCCAGTACTGTTCGGAAGTGGTGTGGAAGGTTTACCAGAACGCGCTGGGAATGCGCGTGGGCGAGCAGCAGAAGTTGAAAGAGTTCGATCTCAGCAACCCGCTGGTCCAGGCTAAGCTCAAAGAACGCTACGGCAAAAATATTCCGCTTGAGGAAACGGTAGTTTCACCACAAGCCGTTTTCGACGCGCCACAACTCACCACGGTTGCCAAAGAGTGGCCGCTGTTTTCGTGGTAATGGATGATGAAAAAAATAATTCCCGCCGTAGTCTGTTTGTTGCTTTGTAGTTGCACGACCTTTCCGCAAACTGTCGCTCCGGTAAACGGTGATGCCTCCAATTAGTTGAATTAAGGATATAATACTCGCTTTTAAGGTTGTTTCATGGTCACAGTTAACCTTCATTGCCCCCGTTGCCAGTCCGTTCAGGTTTACCGTCACGGGCAGAACCCAAAAAGACATGATCGATTCCGCGGCCGTGACTGTCACCGGGTATTTCAGCTCAGTTACTGTTACGAGCCCCGTAAACCGGGAGTTAAAGACCAAATCGCTGAAATGACTTTCAACGGTGCCGGGGTTCGCGATACTGCCCGTACGCTGAAAATCGGCATTAATACAGTCATCCGAACTTTAAAAAACTCTCGCCACGAAGAATAACGTCATCCCCGGTCGCTCATGCTGATGTGGCACTCATCTGCGAACTTAGTCAGCAATGGAGCTTTGTCGGCAGTAAAGCGCGACAGCACTGGCTCTGGTACGTGTACAACACGAAAACTGGTGGTGTTCTGGCCTACACTTTTGGCCCCCGGACTGACGAAACCTGTCGTGAATTGCTGGCGCTGCTTACCCTTTTACCATCGGCATGTTGACCACTGACGAATGGGGTAGTTACACCAGAGAGTTACCGAAGGAAAAGCATCTGACTGGTAAGATTTTTACTCAGCGCATTGAGCGCAACAATCTGACCCTGAGAACCCGAATCAAACGTCTGGCCCGCAGAACCATCTGTTTCTCGCGCTCTGTAGAACTTCATGAAAAAGTCATCGGTGCTTTTATCAAAAATATATGTTCTACTAATTGGAGTCATCACCCTTCTGATGAGCTTTCCTTGGATGATTACCAGACTGAATACACAGCCAAAGATTTTTACCTCATTCTGCTCTTTTTTCTCAAATGACATATATTATATTTTACATCATATTCATAGGCATATGACATTCCCCCGCCCCCATTATGTCATTGTGGGTTGGTGTTGGGCTTTCATAAAAAAAACATCTTTTTTTGAACTAGCATTAATTATATTTACTTTATATATTAAAATATTTTCTCCATCTGGAAATATTTTAGCCACACAATATAAAACAGCTGAATCCGAATTACTTAAAAATATATTATCATTACCCATAACTCCAGCCATTAAATTACTGGAGACTAAAGCAAGGAAATAACAACATTGTATTGCCTTCATTTTAATTACTCCCTTGTCTGATAATTGTAACTCCATTCCCTTTAGCTTTGGGATTATATTTTAGATAGGTATTATTTGGTGTTCCCAAGTAACTACTGTATTCTTTTTTTCCCATTCCATTCATATAAGAATTCGTTAAATCTTTGCTTGAAAAATTTAGACTATCATAAACATCATTTTCTTTTGTTACTTTATTTCCTTTATCGTCAGAGTAAAAACCGTGAGTGTGATAATCGCCTACTCTCTCTGAACCTTCAGGGCATTTTATATTTCGCAAGTCTACACTATCATTATCATTTGAACTTATCGGATTCATGGGGAAATATTCACCTTGCTTCTTACATATTAGTCCACCATATTATTTATTCTCGTTAATTGATTCTCCATTACACATTGCCAATGCAAATATTCCAATATCATCTATATTTTTTGATTTAAATTCATATAATCCTAATGGATCCATGCTATTCACCGGGCTCAGCGGATACTGATAAAAATTCCATCCCCCCTTCAGCCCAATCGGATCCTGAGTGATATATCGCCCCTGCAGCGGGTCATAATAGCGGTGGCGGTTGTAATACAGGCCGGACTCCTCATCATACTGCTGCCCCGGCAGGCGAATGAGCTGCTGCAGATGATGCGGGTTCTCTTCATTCAGCAGGTTGCCCCACTCATCATATTCTGCGCACCACGCTGTTGCCCCTTCCGTGCTGATGAGCGCCAGCGGCAGGCCGCGATGGTCGCAGTGGTACAGGTGGATTTTTCGCGCC